>PLDW01000179.1 GCA_003136315.1 Gemmataceae bacterium
TTAGCTTTTCCCCGGGCCGTTGCAATTTTTCCGGGAGCGTGATTGGTTTTCAGCCTGAAAGGCTGAGATTCCTCAGCCCAGGGCAACGCCCTGGGAGACGACCACCCACCCCCATTCAGCCTGAAGGGCTGGGATAACGTCGCTGGCGGTCGCTCTCTTGGAAACCCAGGGCGTTGCCCTGGGCTGAGAGATCTCACCCCTTCAGGGTGAAGAAGGTCAGATCACGGCCTCTACATTGATGGGTTTTCAGCCTGAAAGGCGGAGATTCCTCAGCCCAGGGCAACGCCCTGGGCGGCCTTCAGCGTGATGAAGGTCTACCATCACCACTGACTCTGACGAACAACCCTTCTTGCCACCTCCCGAAACATTGCCACACCCCTGAAGGTCTTGGTGGAGTGGCACGGGTGGAGTACGATGCGGGTAGGTTGAGCCTGCGGCCACCTTGGTGATGGTGCGATTCACACTCCCACCGGCAAGGGCATCGCCCCGCCGGTCGCCAGGAGTCTAAAGAACCATGTCCGACCCTCTCGCCACCTACAATCACACTCCTGGTGAGGTTCCTGCGACTTTGGAGTTCCTCAAGCGGATTCGCTGGGAACTCCGGTCCGTGCAAAAAGTCCGTGTCTACCCAGACCGCATTCGGATCTTCGACGTCAATGGAGATTGCTTCGAGGTTCACGGAGTTGGTTACCCGGACCCGGATGTCGTCCCGCTCCTGCGAGCGGTCAATACTGCATTCGATCCCCAGACCATCCACGCTCCGATCCCGTTGGAATACAAGGAATTTGCCACCGGCCGTCGGCATACCTGGGCAGAAGATCGGGTGATGTGACCGGGCAGACTCGGGTTCTTCCTTGACGGGACTTCGCTCCGACTTCGCGTGTGTTCTCGGACATGAACACCAGGCACCCGCTCCGGCGCGGAGCGCGAGATTCACGATCGAAAGGCCGGGTTGCCCGTTGCGGGCCGGCACGGTTCGGGTATAATCGGCAAAAATGTGATCCGTTGGACGGTCCCGATCCGTGATCCACGTCGCCCTGCTCACCACGGACCCGAAGACCTGGATCTCGGCCCGCTGCGGTGCTCTCCCACCGAGCCGGGCTTTCCTCTTCCTCTGCGTGCAGGAACTCTCCCCATGCCCGCTATTGCTCCCTCTCCCACGGCAATCCCCAAATCACCTACTGACCTCGATTCACTCCAGGGCTCCTGGGTAACGGTCGCCGGGCCGGTCGAGGCCCGGTTGCTCGTTGCGGGGAACCGCTACGCCTTCGAATTCGTAGGCGGCGACGTCTACATGGGGACGTTCGACCTGGCTCACGGATCGGGGCCGCACCACATGGACATGCGAATCGAAGAAGGGCCAGCCGCCGACAAAGGGAAGACGGCCCTGTGTATCTATCAAGTCGAGGGAGATGTTCTCAGGTGGTGCCCGGCCCGAGCCGGGTCCGGCCGCCGGGTCTCGACATTCCCCCGAGTCGATGACACCCGGTATTTCTCCCTCGTTTTCCGACACGTCCGCCGCCGCGGACGGTGACCCCGACGCACCTGTCAGAGGAGGAGTCGGGGATCAGAACAGAAGCGGGCGGATGACTCATCAACTCCCCGTCGTGCCCCTGACAGAATGGAACCGTCGCCCAACGGATGGAATCGAGTTTTATCTCCTGGCGGTCGAATCCGCCCACTGAAAGGATCCCAATGAGTATTGCTGTGGCCAAGGGGCCGGTCCGGGCCGTCGCACCAGTTGGAGACCCGACCCAGCCCCAATTCGAGTACCCCGGGGTGCCGACCACCTGCGACGGGGCCGAGGCCGTTGTCCATGTGGAGATCCATGTCGCCCAGGCCGCCGGGGCGTATCCGATTACCAGCTCGACGACGATGGGCGGGGGTTTCAACGCATCCGTAATGAACGGCCAGAAGAACCTCTGGGGCGATACCCTGATGTTTTTCGAGCCGGAGAGCGAGCACTCGGCGGCGTCGGTGTGCGAGGGGTTCGCTGCGGCAGGCGGGCGGGTCACCAACTTTACCTCCGGGCAGGGCCTGGTGCTGATGAAGGAGGTGCTCTACACCATCAGCGGCAAACGGCTCCCGGTGGTCATGAACATCGGAGCCCGTGCTCTCACCAGCCAGGGACTCAACGTCCACGCTGGACACGATGATGTGATGAGCGTGGCCGATGTCGGCTGGGGGATGCTCTTCGCTCGCAACGCCCAGGAGGCCGGCGATTTCTGCTTGATCGCCCGACGAACGGCCGAAGCCACCTCGACACCCTTCTTCAACGTTCAGGACGGGTTCCTCACCACCCACACGGTCGAAACGGTCCGGCTGATCGAGCCGGAATTCATGAAAGAGTTCGTCGGCGACCCGAAGACGAAGCTCCTGAACCTGATGGATCCTGCTAACCCGATGATGTCCGGGGTGGTGCAGAACCAGGACTCCTACATGAAGGGGAAGATCGCTCAGCGGTGGTACTACGACCGGGTCGGGCCGAAGTTGGAGGAGGCGTTCGACCAGTTCGCCCTGAAAACCGGCCGGCGCTACGGGCATGTCGATGCGTATCGGTGTGAGGACGCCGAATTCGTCCTCGTCGGCATGGGCTGCTACATGGAGACGGCCAAAGTGGTCGTCGATTATCTGCGGGAGAAGAAAGGGGTTGCGGCCGGGTGCCTGTCGGTGACCGTCTTCCGCCCGTTCCCGGCCCGCCAGATCGTCGATGCCCTGAAGGACGCAACGGCGATCACCATCCTGGAGCGGATGGACGACCCACTGTCCACCACCGGGAACCACCTCACCCGGGAGATCAAGGCTGCGTTCTGCGATGCGGTGACTGGCCAAAATGGCCACGACAAGCTCGATGCCGTTCCCAAGATCTACCACGGATCGGCCGGACTCGGGAGCCGGGACGTGCGCCCTGGAGACCTGATCTCGGCGGTTCGCAACATGATCGCTGACGGGCCACACTACTTCTGCCTGGGGGTCGACCATGAACTCGCCCTGAAGATTGGAGACGACCCGGATCTCCGGCCGAGTGGTGGGTTTTCGATGCGCGGCCACTCGGTCGGCGGGTTCGGGTCGGTGACCACGAACAAGGTGATCGCCACGATCGCCGGGAACGTCTTCGGCAAGGACGTCCAGGCGTATCCGAAGTACGGTTCCGAAAAGAAAGGGCTGCCCACCACCTACTACCTGACCATCGCCGACTCGCACGTTTACATCCACTGCGAGCTGGAGAAGGTCGAGTTGCTCTGCATTAACGATCCGACCGCGATCCTCAGCCCGGGAACACTCAAGGGGCTTGTGACCGGTGGTGCGATCTTCATGCAGTCCCCGTACTCCGACCCAGCCGAGGTGTGGGGCAGGGTTCCGCCGCAGAATCGCAAAATGATCCGCGACAAGAAAGCCCGGGTGTACTTCTGCGACATGGTCCGGATCGCCCGGGAAGTCGCCTCGGAACCGGATCTCCAGATGCGGATGCAGGGGATTGTGCTGCTCGGGGCATTCTTGCGACTGACGCCCTACGCCAAGGAAGCCGAGATGTCCGATGAGCAGGTCTATGCCGGGGTCGAAAAGGCCCTGCGGAAGTACTTCGGGAAACGCGGCGATCAGGTCGTCAAGGACAACCTCATCTGTGTTCGCCGCGGCTACGGCGATATGAAGGAGATACCGGCCGAGGTCATGGCGGTAGGCTAACGTCCCAAATAACCGACACAAACCGCCGTCCCAGACCTTGCAACCCAGGGCGTTGCCCTGGGCTGAGAGATGTCAGCCATTCAGGCTGAAAACCTACCAATGTGAAGGCCACGATCCAACTCTCTTCACCCTGAAAGGGTGGGAGTTTTCAGCCCAGGGCAACGCCCTGGGATTTCGATCCCGAACATCTCCCGGAGTACTCTCTCATGGTCGCTGCTTCCTCCACCGTCCCATCGATGAACGATGCGAGCGAGAAAGATCCCTTCAACAACAACTGCTACGGCACTCTGGTCGATCGACAGTACAAACTCGTTAATCTCCCCATCCTGGACGTCGCAGATTTCAACGAGCGGATTATCCGCGGCTACGAGGACGGGACGGGGGAAGAGCACCTCCCGGCCGAGTTGTCGATCGCCCGATCACTGATCCCGGCCGGAACCGCTTCGTTGCGAGATTTCAGCAACATCGCTCCGGAAATCCCCATCTACAAACCCGAGAACTGCACCGGTTGCATGGACTGCGTGACCGAGTGCCCGGACACCGCGATCCTCGGGAAGGTGCTCTCCGAGCAGGAATGGGAACAGAAACTCCAGGCAATCCCGGAGGCCGACCGGGAGATGTACAAGGTGCAGTGGTCGAAAACGAAAAAATACTACGAAGGTGGTGCCAAAAAGAACGCCGGGGTCGGCGGGATGTTCAACATCATGATCGACCCGTCGAAGTGCAAGGGATGTGCGGAGTGCGTCACCGTCTGTGACGATGATGCCCTGAAAATGGTCGCCAAGACCGATTCCGTGATGTCCACCGCTCGCAAAAGTCACCGGCTCTTCAAAAACATGGGGCCGAGCAACGAGAAATACATCAGCGGCAACCTGCTGATCGACATGATGCTCAAGGAGCAGACGCACATCTACACCGGCGGGGCGGGATCGTGCGCTGGGTGCGGGGAAGGGACGGCCCTCCGGATGATGTGCGCAGCCATCGGCAGCAAGCACGCCGACCAGTGGGGGATCGTGGCAGCGACCGGCTGCAACACGGTGTACACCTCGACTTACCCCTACAACCCATACATGGTCCCGTGGACCAACTCGCTGTTCGAGAACGCTCCGACCTACGCGATCGGGGTCCGGATGCGGTGGGACCAGATGGGTTGGAAAGACAAGCCGCTGTGGGTGATCGGTGGCGATGGCGCGATGTACGACATTGGCTTCCAGGCCCTCTCCCGAATGTTCCTCAGTGGGATGAATATCAAGGTGCTCGTTCTCGACACCCAGGTGTATTCGAACACCGGCGGGCAGGCCTCGACGGCCAGCTTCACCGGCCAAAACACCAAGATGAGCGTTCACGGAAAAGCCGTCTTCGGGAAGCAGGAGCGTCGCAAGGAGATCGCCCAGATCGCCATCATGCACCCCCATGTCTATGTGGCCCAGACGACCGCGGCCCACGTCAATCACTTCTACAAGGCGGTGCTCGGGGCAATGGAGTTCGATGGTCCGGCTCTCGTGGCGTGCTACACGACTTGTCAGCCGGAGCATGGGGTGGCCGATAACATGGCCGGGTCGCAGGCCCGGCTGGCTGTCGACACGCGCGCCTTCCCACTGCTGGTGCATGATCCCAGGGCGGGAGACACCCTCCGCAAGCGGATGTCTTTGATGGGCAACCCGAACATGAAGGGCGACTGGTATATTAACCCCAAGACGAACGAGGAGGTGACGTTCATCGACTTCGCCCGTAGCGAAGGGCGGTTCTCCAAGCACTTCGACAAGGATGGAAACCCATCCGAGACCCTTCTCGCAGCCAAGCTCGACCGTCTTGAGAACTGGCGACTCCTCCAGGAGCTCGCCGGATTGCGTTAAGGTGAGCGGTGAGTGGCAATCTCCCCGGTTCCCAGGGTTTCGCCGGAAGACCGGCTGTACCCTGGGCTCTTTTCCGCCGACCCTTCGGGGCGAAAACACAGACCAACTGCTGCCCTCGACGGGGAGAGATTTCCTTCGGTCGGCAACTCGCCACCGTTTACAACTGACCTTGCGGACTCACGGTTGGTGGGGGTATGTTCACTCTCCATCCCAAACAGCGAGAGTCCCATGTCAATCAAACCCATTCCAGACGGCTACCACACGGCCACGCCATACTTGTTCGTGAAGGGCGCGGCCCAGGCGATTGCGTTCTACCAGCGGGCGTTCGGGGCGACGGAATTATTCCGGATGGAGGGGCCGGGCGGATCGGTTGCGCACGCCGAAATCCAAATCGGCGATTCCCGGCTCATGCTCGCCGACGAGGTTCCCCAGATGGGGTATCACGGGCCAGTATCGCTTGGCGGTACGACAGTAAGCCTGTTACTATACGTCGAGAATGTGGACACATTTTTCGCCCAGGCAGTGGCGGCCGGGGCGACAGCAACAAGAGCAGTGAAGGACCAATTCTACGGCGACCGCTCAGGAACCCTAATGGACCCGTTTGGGCACGTCTGGACGATCGCCACACACACCGAGGATGTCACCTCCGAAGAGATGGCTCGCCGGATGCAGGCTGGCCTGTGACCCTTTGATCGAGGTTGTCATGATGCGGAAACGGCCCCGGATCAAGGAGCAGGCGGGAGGATAACCGCCGTCAGAACATATGGGGGAACCTGTACCCCACTGAGGAGTACACCGGTGGTCCCACTCAGCGAATAGCCGTTGACGGCCGCGATCGGGCGTCCATTTGAGTTGTTCGAGCCGATCGCGAACCCTGAGAAAGTGAAGGACGGGGTGATTGCGTTCAGGGTGTTGCCCATCGTTGCCATTGACGCTATGAGCGAGTTCCTCAGGGCGACGAATGCCGGGATCAAGCCGAATACCAGGACACCGATCACCAGAATCAGCTCGGTCGAGATCACGGCACCCTGGTCGTCTTTCCAGAGCTTCGACAATAGGCGGATCATAGTCCACTGGTTTGGTTCTGGGCGGTACGACCGAGGCAAAGGTAGCTGGCAGGCAGGGTCGTTCCGCGGAACCAAACCGCAAACTTCGGTTTGTAATGCGTGATCAACTCGTCTCCGAGTCTTACATGGCCCCGGCGGTCCGGCCGCGGGGTTTTTGAACCGAGGGTTTTGGCCTCAGCCTCGCAGCGAGCCGCGAGAGCCGAGTCGACGAATCGCAAAGGCCATGCCAGCCCGGGGCAAAGGTCATCGATTCGATCAAATGTTGGTCTGCTGATGGGGGTAGGGGAGAGGTGGATCCCGTGGCGCGCTCCGCTCCAGTGAGGAGTGAGATGGAGATAAGGCCGTTGCGTCCCTGGTTCCAAAACCCACGTTGTGTTGTGAGTATGCGGAGCGCGGATCTGCCGGGCAATGTGAGGGGTGGGAACGGGTTGCGGGGTGCGACTGCGGAACGCGGGGGGATGCCTTGGGCTAAGCTGAGGCAGTCCGCCTGTGGGGGAAACCCTCACAGGAGAGCACGCCCACACAACTCCCATCAGGATGAGAGCTGTGCGTGAGAAGGAGAGTTGGAAGTTTTCCAGATCCCCGATCCAAAATCAGTGAAGTGTGGGCACCGTACTCCCCTTTGAGCAGGTTGCCGACGCAAGCGAGATACTCCGGACGCTGATTGGGAACCGGACTGCCAGGACGGGCGAGTGTCAAGCACGATCCTACCCAATCGCAATTCGTCGGTCACGGATCACCCGACGAACACTTAGCGACTCTTCGTCTTCGCCTTTGACTTCGCCTTCGCTCCTCGCTTGGCCTTGGTGGCAGCGGGCAGCGGGATTTGGGGTGTGAATTCGTAGAATCCGAGGTCGGCCGCGCCCTTCCCCTTCTCGGTCAGCTCGTACGTGTCGTCTCCGACAGCGACGATAAACCCCGCCTCGACAAGCCAGTCGAACTGATCCTGATCGTGCCGGGTACCGTTCCGGGCGTCCTCGAATCGAAATCGCTTCTTCTTCAGCACGCGGCGGATCATCCGCCACTTGCACTCACTCAGTGAGAGCTGGGCCATTGTTGCACCATGCGAGTCTGGAAATGAGTTAACATCGCAATACGACTGGGGTGGTCGCGAGTTGGCCGGCCTGTCCAGTCGGATAGCGCGGTTATCCTATTGATGCGGTGTCAAATCGGCACGGGCGCGATGCGACACAATCCGTGTGGATATGTGGGGATGATCGGCGGGATATGGCAAGACCTGTCGTGGCGATCACACGCATACACTCATTTTGCCGTCGATCGGGATGATGGTCTCGGCGTCATCTCCAGCCCGCCACCAGACCTCGCCAGGAACTCAGGTCCGACCCACACGCATTGACCAAACTCCCGGATTCCAGTTGACCTCCGCCGAGATGAATGGGATGCTGGTAATACGTATACATCCGTACTCTATTCTGCTTTCCGCCGGGCGGCGGAGGTGCCACATGATCGGCCGGAGCTCCCAACAATTCCTGGCAAGGAGCGGGGTAATGGGGCGAGCCTCAGGGCCATGCTCAGAACACGACCGCTTGCCCCCCGAGACGCTAACCCCCCGCATTCCCGACCCGGTCGCGAATTTGCCTGCGGGTGATGCCAACTGTGCGCTCTGGGCCGCGGTTCGGGCATTCGCCCGTGACTCCGGACGCGATCCGCCGGATCGGATCGGAATCGACTTCCCGGGCGGGCTTGGGCTCTTGATGTTGGCTCAGGCCGGAATCGATCAGGTGATCGATTGGAGTGACCCACTCCCGCGGCCGGCTGGTAGCCTGTGGGTGTTCGAGGGGAAGTGGGTGTATTATGCCGGTGCCGGGGAGCCGTTTGAACTCCACGGCCAGCATCGACAATTGCTCGAAGTCCTGGCCGGAACTGGTGGGCGAGCCATCACCGATGACGCGATCCTGCACAAGACCACCATCCCAAGTGCCGAGCGATTGCGAAAGGTGGCGAGCGAGTTGCGGGAAACCCTCCGACACCAACTCGACCTGGCCGCCAACCCCGTCGCGCGAGATGGGGGTGGCTATCGTCTCACGGTGAGTTGACTTGGAACGCGGAACGCGGAACGCGGAACTCGGAACTCGGAACGCGGAAC
>PLDW01000463.1 GCA_003136315.1 Gemmataceae bacterium
GGCCCAGCATGGCCAGGATGGCCATGCCTCGTCGAGTGCGGCCGTTTTGCTCCTCTTCGCACGATCGGCGAACTACACGATTTTGATCTTGGACAAGTCCTTAGGATCTGTGTGAGAATGGCGGCCCGATCGAGCCATCACCACTTGGCCACCTCGGCGGCAATCGGCGGCCGGCTCCGAGGGGCTCGCGAAGCAGACGGATCAGTCGGCCTCTCACCTGGAGCTGCGGCCTGGATCAAGAGAACACGCTGCCGCGGTTGGCCGCCTGCCTCGACCGCAAAGAGAGCCGCCCCAAGCGTTCCCTCTGCAGATGCTGGCCAGCCAATGATCAGATACTCGTTCGCCGCGAGCACGATGTCAAAACCAATCCCCGGGTAACGCTCCAGCGGCACTGCCCTCTCCATGACGAACCCGGTCGCATCGCTCGTCGGGTGCCACCGCTCGATCTTTTCTCCGTGCTGAACCTGGGGCTCGCACCAGAGTTTCACCCGACCGTCGGCGATCCGTTCTGGCCGAACCATGATCCCACAGCGAGCGTTCCGGAGTGTGACTTTTGTCCGCTGCCCGGAGAGGCCCGGGAGGAGCTGATACTCACACACATCAGACGGTCCAGAGGTCGGGATAACGTCCTCTTGCCGGTTGGCGAACGTCAGCCGGTGCGGATTGACTGTATCCGTGGCCGAGCCAAGGAGAGTCTGAAGCTTGGGTGGGAGGGTTCCGCCAAAGAGGCGAACGCGCAACCCGTTCTCGGCCAGGATGACTTCTCGGTCGTGCGAGAGAACGGCTCCGCGAGCGGCCCACAACTCGTCGTCCAGGAATGAGTCCCCGATCGGTCGTTCGAGCAGAACCGACCGGACGTCCATCCCAGCGGCTTCAGGGGCCGTAAGGTCGCCCAGGGGGATTGACTGGGAGCGCGTGCGACTGCCTTCTGGTCCGAAGGCGATCGGGAGCCCGGTGAACCGGTCCGGGCACCCCGTGGCGACCACGCACATCACGACTGCCAACGCCCCCGCCGTCCGGCGCATTGGTCTGGACCTTCCTGGTCAAATGTTGAGGGAGAAACAGCGGATCGATACCAAGGCAAGGGATCGGTGTCAACACGGCTCCAGAAATGCAGAAGGCGGACAATCGTTTTTGCGATGGACCAAGTTACCGCCGCACCCGTAACCCCTGGCCAGCGAGCACGGCCTCGACTTCCTCGACGGTCACCCAAGGCAGGTCGCCCGGGATGGTGTGCTTGATCGCTGCCAGGGCCGCGCCGTAGTCGATCCCTTTCTTCAGATCCCCGTCGAGCAGGCCGTGGATCACCCCCGCCGCAAGCGCATCCCCGGCCCCCAGCCGGTCGACAATCTCCACTTCATACCAGGGCGACTCATACACGAACCCGGCCGACCACCCGACCGCAGCGAGCCGGTTTCGCCAAACCAGCGGAGCCTCCCGCCGGGTGCCGACCACGACCTTCACCCCGAACCGCCCGGCCAGAGCTTCGGCCACCGCAGCAAACTCCCCCCCGGTGATCCCGAAGAGATGTTCGGCGTCGGCCTCGCTCGCCATCAACACATCGCACAAGGGAAGAAGCGAGCCCATGACCCTGGCCGCGGCTTCTCTGCTCCACAACTTGGCCCGGTAATTCAGGTCCACGCTCACCATCAGGCCAGCAGCTCGTGCTGCGTTCATTGCCTCGGCAACGGTTCCTGCCGCCCCCGGGCTCAGGGCGGCAGTGATCCCGGTGACGTGGAACCACCTCGCCCCGGAGAACACCGTTGGCCAGTCGAACATCCCCGGGGCCACCCGGGAGATGGAGGAGTCGGCACGGTCGTACAGGATCGAAGTGGCCCGCGGGGCTGCCCCGAACTCCAGGAAGTACAGCCCACACCGGCCGTCGGCCTCGTAACGGACGTGCTGGTCACAGACCCCGGCCTCTCGCACCCGGTTCCCGACGAGTCGACCGAGCGGGTTATCCGGGAGCCGCGACACCCAGGCTGCCGAGCGGCCAAGCCGGACGAGGCCAACAGCAGTATTTAACTCGGCCCCACCGATCTCCAGGTCGAGCGACCGGGCCTGCTCCAGTCGCTGGAAGTGCGGCGGGGCCAGTCGGATCATCACCTCGCCAAAGGCGATCACGTCTGACATAGTGTATCTGTACGAATGTAAGTAAGAGTGTGCGGCGACGGTCAGCAAGCCCGGGTGTTCCGAACGATCGCAGCGTACTGGCGGGCAAGGTGAGTGATCCGGGCAAAGTCGCCCGTAGCCACGGCCTTGGGGTCGACCAACTGCCCGCCGACCCCCAGGCAGACCGCACCGGCGGCCAGGAACTCGGAAGCGGTGTTCAGGTCGACCCCGCCAGTCGGCATCAGCTTGATCTGGGGGAGCGGTCCGCGCATCGCCCGGAAGAACGCAGGGCCGAGCACATCAGCCGGAAACACCTTGACCACATCGGCCCCGGCCTCCCAGGCGGCCACAATCTCGGTCGGGGTGAACGCTCCGGGCATAACCAGTTTGTCGTATCGTCGGCAGAGCCGGATCACTTCGGGATTGGTGTTTGGGGCAACAATGAACTCGGCCCCGGCGAGGATGGCCATACGAGCGGTTTCCGGATCCAGGACGGTCCCGGCACCAAGCAACACCCGATCCCCGAGTTGACGCTTCACCTCCCGAATCACATCGACTGCATTCGGAACGGTGAAGGTGATCTCAGCGACGGTGACCCCACCCTCGGCCAGCGCCCGAATCACTTCGACGAGTGGCTCGGGTTCGGAAAACCGGACCACGGCGACGATCCCGCAGTCGGTCACGCGGAGCAGATCCTGTTCACGGCTCATGCCAGAATTGTCCGGTTGGGGACGGTCAGTGGCAACCACCAGCCAGTGACCACGAACATGGTATAATTAAAAGTGGTAGCTGCCGGAGTGAAAAGCACCTATTGAGGAGCAGCCATGACGCACTCTGACGCACTCAAGATAAGTATGGACTGGGGTGACCTTATAATTGCCGGCCCGTGCGCCCAGATCGACCAGTTTCTCGCCGAGATCGACAAATCTCTACCACCTGGCTGGAGCCGAAAGACCGCTGCGGAAGATCGGGCGGTGAATCTGGGGACATCTCTCCCGCGATCTCGTTGTTACAGCCACAACCTTGCGGGCCGTGAGATTTACCTTTGGCTCTACCGTGTGAGCGACCGCCGTCTTCAGGGTGGACTGGTCGAACCATCCGATCCGAATCCTGATCGATATTCTGAAGACATCGCGGCTACGATTCTCGACTTCCGTACTCGTATCTTGGATCCCGCACTCAGAATGTGTCACCTCTCGATTAGTCATAAGCGACTCGGACCACTGAGTTGGGTGCCTGATCCAGTCCTCTATGACTTATGGTCATTCTATGAGAGTAGCCAACTGGACTGGCCACCGACCGGCGATGCGATCCGACGGTGGCGCGAATTTGTGTTCAGTGCTCACCAGAGCCCCGGAACCTTCAACCCTCAAGAGTTTACTGCATGGTTCACGGAAAAGGGCTGGCCGCCAGAAGCGGCGAAGGCGCTGGTCGAGCAATTTTACTCCGATGTCACTTTGCTGAGTGAGTACGACGATATCCGTGAGACAGTATGAGCACAATCGCCCAACTCGTCGCCGATGTTCTGGCAACCCCTGCGCCAGTTGTCTTTCTCGACAGCTGCTCGATCCTTGATATTGCACGGGCTCCTCGTGAGCATCCTGATTCTGTGCCCGCAGCAACAGACCTAATCCAACTAACGAACCAAACGCCTCGGGCGATTCACCTCCTGAGGTCCGATATCGTTCAGAAGGAGTGGGACGATAATATTGGATCGGCCGAGAGTGCCACAGAGACTGCTCTCACGGCTTACGAAAATGTCATCCGAGTCGCATCCTCACCAAGTATTGCGGCATATTCGGGGCTACACCAACCACTTCCTACCTTGCGGTCGATCCTGCGAACCCTTTCTCAATCACTGCTGAATTCCTGCCGTGTCATCGACCGCGAGGGAGCTGCCGTAGACGCCGCCATCAATCGGGTAGTTAATAAGCAGCGCCCGTCTCAGAAAAAGAGATAAAAGATTCCTACATTCTGGAACACTGCCTGGCGGTCGCTCGGAGTGTGAGAGGATCTGTCTTTTCTCACTGGCTAATATTTGTTAGTTCAAACATCACAGATTTCGCCGAAAGGTCCGGCCTCATTCATCGCGAACTCGCCAATGATTTCAACGCCGTCGGAATGCGATACGCCGTTTCGGTCGAGAACGCAGTCTCGCAATTGCGGACCGCCGGTCAGATCCCACCATGACCTCCCCGCACGCCCTGCAACTCCGCGATGGCTGCAAGTGCGCAACGGACCGAATCAACACGAGTCGCTACCGGAGTATTGTCACACGCTTTCCGTGACAATTTCCTACTTCCTTTCTGCGACGTATCGGCTAACATCACAATATCCTTGGTCCCGGTACCCGGCAGTCTGGGGGCAGACGCCATATCGGTTGACCCGGTGAAGGGTGACGGCGGTAAACAATCCGTCG
Source organism: Gemmataceae bacterium (assembly GCA_003136315.1). Lineage (GTDB taxonomy): Bacteria > Planctomycetota > Planctomycetia > Gemmatales > Gemmataceae > Urbifossiella. The sequence goes on from PLDW01000463.1 coordinate 4,532, forward strand.
TCGTGCTCGTCACGACCGCTCCCGTCGGCGCAATTATCCAACCGATCCAGGTCGGACTGTGGTAGGAAGGGTTGTGTGGAGGCGGTGATGACCTAAAGATGACCGTAGCCCAACTCAACATGCCAATTCGTTCGGGAGCAGACACGTGGCCGCAATCAGTTTGGGGGAGAGCCGTTGGCGGATGGTCCGCCGGGTGCTGAAGAAAAAGAAGTTCCGCTTCGAGGACTCGCGGAACATGACCCGCCATGACCAGCTGCACTTCGACTGGCTGGTTGCCAATGGATTCTTCAACGATCTTGGCAACGGGTGGTACGTCGCAACAGATCGGGCCAAAGAAGCTGCCGACATGGGCTTCTATAAAATCTGATAATCGTACAATACTTAGCAGACTCGCTAATCACATCGCCCACTGCTTCTCAGCGGACCAATAGCTGGGTCGGAACCGTTCCCGACAACTCGATCACAGCCCGAAAGAGGTCAAGACTCTTCCTCTCTCGCTTGGGCCGCGTGGATGGGGGGGATTCGATGCGTGCCATGTATTCGATTACCATCTTGCCCAGATTATCACTATCCTGGTTGAAACTCGCCCCTTGTCAGCACCCAGACTTCCCGTGAGGCCATGCCAATGCATCATCTGTTCCACTCCACCCTGCGGGCTTTTCTGATCGCGGTGGCCATCGCCGCACTCGGCGGTGATGCTCTCGCCCAGCCAATCCCGGAACCGGTACCCGCACCCCGACTCGTCTCACCAGCACCAACGCCAGCCCCGGTGGGGGCGTGGCGGAGTTATTCCTCGCCTGGGGCGTCGTTCGCTCCATCCCCGGGAATGTCAGGGTACTCCTGCACGGGTTACGGGTATGGGGCGCTCCCTCCGCGTGCCTGCTACGGTCCGTCGGTCTCCCCGCTCGAATTCCCGTACACCGGGTATGGCTTCGGTGGCTACTACCCAGGCTTCGGCCAGGTCTGGCGGTGAATGGACTGACGGGTGGCCAAACGATCTGAATTCTCCCCAGCCGTGGATTCGTTCAGGCGATCCCGGCTACTTCGTGTGGGCTGCCCGCTCGTGATCTTGACGTCAGGACGCGAGACCCTCTTTGGGCTCGCTCACTTCCGTAGCGTTATGCGGTAGCGCAGACCGGTTTGGTTCAGAGGTTCGCCGGGAATGCGGCTGGTGAGTGTTGCGGTCGGGCCGTCGCGGTGATACTCGAACGGCTGGCCCGTACCCGGATCATTCGGAACCGGCGCCACTTTCACCTCGTCGAGCCGGTCGGGGAGTTCGCCACCGTTGGCCGCCGCATGCATCCGCAACGCCTCGATCGCTCGCAGCGACGCCAGTTTCCGCTCGATCCGGATCTGGGCCAGACGGACCGCCCGGAGGATTGGCAGGAGACCTTCAGCCAATCGCGCTGCCTCCGTGTCGGGTCCGGATTTCAACCGCCGTTCTGCCTCGACGAACAGTGGTTGAGACTGGGGGAAGGGGATGTAGTAGCCCTTGAAGAGTTCGTCGCGGATTTCGTGATGATAGCTCATTTGATAGCGGATGAGCACCTCGGCCGGTGACATTGTGTCGATCCGGCCGGCGGCCATCCCGACGACCTCGGCCAGGTATTTCTTCGCGGCCGGCAGGTCTGACGACTTGGCAGCGGGATCAGTCACCGCGCTGCCGGGCTTCACCGGCTTCACATTCGGACTGCCCTGAAACACCTGAAAGATCTGCTCCACGTCCCTGCGGAATCGCCTGAGTGTTATGTCCCATTCTTCAGGCGAATGAATCCGATCCAGATCGGCCAGGTAAGGAAACTGCAACTCCAGAATCTGTTGCTCGAACTCATTGGATTTCCGCTGGTCGACAAGGGGGCGGGGGAGCACCGCCAGTGCCCAGTAGAGGTTCGGCGCGTTGGGACGTTCAATCACCTCCAATAGGCAATCCGCAAATTTTGTAGCGCAGGCGATGGCAATCAGGCCGGTGATGAGAAATGGCCCCTCGCTAATCTGTTGGCTGAGTGAGAACCCCGTTTCCAGGGTGCGGATCGCGTCGGGAAAGCGACCCGCGGCCATCTCCACCCGTGCCTTTAGAACGAGCAGCGGAGCGTACATCCTGATTTCCTGTGCGTCCGGTAGTAGAATTCCGATCGGGTTGCCGGCGTCAAGGGTGTAATTCCAGTCCGCCGTCTTCCGCCGTGCCCCCAGGTCGAGTTGGTGGAAGTAGTACTTATAGTTGTCAAGGAATGGCTGGACTTCCGTCAGTGGGAGTTTCTCCAGAGTGAGCTTATTCCACTCGTCCGGCTTCTCACGCAGGAGTTTTTTCGTTGCATCGCTCCGCTCGTGGGCGAACCGCAGGTAGATCGGCACGGCATTCCCATCTTTGCGGTCCATCGTCCGAGGGTACAGTCGGTACTTGAGTGCCGGGATGGGCGCTGGTGCCGGTGAGACGGTGAGTGCGCGATCCAACAACCAGGTGTCGGCCGGCTTGTTTTCCTCTTTTTTCTGCGGCGGCTGGGCTTGGCCGCCTGGGGCTGAGAGCAATCCGGCCATCAGGATGAGTCCGGCGAGTGCGGACCGGTGACGCAACCGAGTCATCGGCAGATTCTCCTTCGAGGGTGAAACGGTACTGCACGAGACACCAAGAGATGTCACGGAACGAGCAGCACGTCGCGCGAACCGACCTGGAGGACGGGTGGTTCGGGAGAGGGCGGGCCAGACGGAACAGCACCGCCCACGGCAACGGGTGGCCAGGCGTCGAGTCCGTCCTCCAGCGCCTGACGGGCAGCGAGCAGGCTATCGGACGGGCGGTCCTCTGCGGTCGGTGAGTCAGGTGGGGAGACGGTGGGAGACATTGCCGGTGCGGGGGGCGGGACAGTTGCGGGGGCCTGAAGCTCAAGCTGCCGGGCGAGGGTGAGCCGCTCGCTCCGCTCGGCCACCAGCCAGACGCCAAGGATGACAGACAGAACGGCCAGACACGACGCGATTACCGGCCAGAAGAAGCGAGCCGGGCCGGGTCGGACGGAAGCACGTCCGGCGGCGAACAGCATGACGTCGGTGTCCAAACCGTCGGTCGCTGGCGCCCAGGCGGCGAGCTGGCGTTCCATCTCACTCAGGTCGTCGGGGCGGTCGTGGTGTGCGTGCATCGGCCTTCGAGCCTCTCGCGCAATTGGATCAATCCCGTCTGGTAGCGGCGGTGCGCTGTCGCCAGCGAACACCCGACCAGCGCAGCAATCTCCTCGAATGTCAACCCGCCCCAGAGCCGGGCGATAATCACCTCGCGCAGCTCCAGGATCAACTCCGCCAGCCGACGAGTCGCTTCATCGGCGTCAAGGCGGTTTTCAGCCGGACTGAACCACGCTTCAGGGGTTCCGGCCTGCCGTTCGCGATTGAGCCGCCGGTCGGCAGCGCGATGAGCGGCCAGCGCTTCATTGCGGACCACCCGGTACAGCCAGGGCAGAACCTGCTCCGGGGGCGGCACCTGCTGAGCCAGTCGAACGAAGGCGTTCTGGACCAAATCTTCGGCAGCTCCTCCCCACTGACGGGCGTACAGACGCAATGCGGGTGCATGTTGACGGTACAGCGTCCCCAGGAGAGTCGGTGAAATTGGCCGCATGTGTGCCTCTGGGGAACCGTCTCCTTCCTTCATGATGCCGCAGCGATGCGGATTTCTCAGCTCCCGCCCCAGGGTTTCGCCGGAAGCCCGGCTCCACCCTGGGCTATTCTCCGCCGACCCTTCGGGGCGAAAACGCAGACCAACTGCTGCCCATGACCGTGGGGAGATTTCGGCCAGGTTCAAAGTGAGGTAACAACAGGCGACCCGGCGACATCAGTCGCCGGGTCCGTATCAGCTCNNGTATCAGCTGACCCGGCGACGTCAGTCGCCGGGTCGCCAATTCCAATGTGTTACCCCTCGCACTCGCTCATTGAACCGTGCCAAAATTTCCTTCTGCCGGTTGCCCAAAATCCGCTGCGGCACCACCACTCCCTGCCGAGTCGTATGGCTCTCTGATCGAAAAACTGCGATAATGCCTCTGAAGAAACGGAGCCTGACACGAGCCACTTACCCTCTCGCTACCATGACCCCTCTTCCCGCCGCCCGTGCTCTGGATCAGTATTTCCTCGACGCCCGCTCACGGCTGCTCGATGTGGCCGCGATCCTCGACCGGGTCGGGCGCGGGGGGGGCGCTGAGGCAACCGTCGCCGACCCCCGGATGACTCGCATCCGGGCAGCGATCGAAATCCTTCTGGGTGATAACCCCAACCGGGCCGAGCAGATCCAGAAACTCTTTTCTTTGGAATATGATGCGGGCTGGGTACGCCCCCAACCTCGCCTCTGAACCACACAGTGGGATCAATGTGGTGGTTGCCAGGGCGGTGTTTACCTACATTTTAACCATAACGCCTGAGAGGTTCTGCATTCCTCGCTTGACGCAGCGGGCGCGGGGGGGCAGCCAGTGACCTGGGCTGAGGAGACTTGTCATGCCGATCACGCTCGGTTGCCCATCGTGCGGAAAACGATTCCGGGCACGGGATGAGTCTGCCGGAAAGCGGGTGAAGTGCCCGTTTTGCCAGGCAGCCGTCTCTGTTTCATCCCAGGAAGAGGCGTCCGAGGCAGCCGCCCCGACGGAGGTAGTTCCCGTCCCGCCGGGGTCCGCGCCTCCTTGGGGGAGTCCGTCGGTTCTGTCGGGGCCGACGGCCCAGCCCCCCGCCCGACCGGCACCCGCCCATCCTCCCGAGGTCAATCGTCCACTATTTGATGCGACCAAGTCGGCCCCTGCTGCTCCACCTCGCTCCAATTTCGGCCCACCGCCCCCCGCTGCTCCGGTTTCTGCCGCCACACCCTCCGCCTGGGGAGCGGACCCACCACCCATACCCCTACCTCCATCCCCACCCGCACCTGTGCAGGGGTATCGTTTCGAGTCGGAGCCTGGTCCCACTCACAACCCCTTCGCTGGCGCTGCGAAACCTTCCCCGGTGGGCGGAACGGACACTGCTACAGCCCGGTCGGGAAAGTCGCAGACATCGGCAAAGGTCCCGTCTGATCCGGCCCCGGCAGCCTGGCAGAAAACCAAGGCCGGGCTGTTCTGGGTGCTCTTCGCCCTGTTCTGGATCGCTCTGATCGGGGCTGTGCCATTCGGAAAGCTGGTCTACGACCGCGGGGTGGGACCACTCCCAACGGGGGAGGGGTGGGTGAAGATCGACGGGTATGTGAACTCCGATGTTCGAGACTCGATCACGATCACGAAGTCGGAGGAGTTGGATCTGCTCCTCTACGGCATCCCGGTGCTGCTGGGCGGACTTGCCCTGGTGTTCGGGCGATTGACCTGCGGGGCAGCCCCGCGAAATAGTGGGGCGAAAGGGCTCTTCGTCTTGAGTGGGATGTTCAGCATGATCGGGCTTGTCGGGCTTCTGTCTCTCCCGGTGTTCGACAGGATGGGGTACGCAGAAGTGTCTGGCTATGCCCGCTCGGGAGCCATCTTCGGCCTCGGACTGGCCGAGGTCTGGTTCGTGGTGGGGCTGGCGGCAATTAGCGCGACTCTTCGGCGACCGAAAGCGGTGCGAGCGGCAGGGTTGCACGCCGTCGCCTTGGGGTTCGCCGTGGTGTTGGTGATGACCGGCTGGGGCGTCTACCTGCGCTATGCGGGCGATATCTGGCCGCCAGGGGTTGAGAAATCGGATCGGCTCTTCATCGAGGCTGCCGCGAAACTCCTTGGGTGGCTGCTTGTGGTGGGAACTGCCTGGCGAGCAGTCGTCGGAGGCCGGGCCGCCATCCGTGACTACCTGAAGAGCCCTGCATCGATTCCCGTTTGAGGAGAAGGGTCGGACGTGTCGTCGGGGCTGGGCGGACGACAACCGGTTTCACTCCCGCCACTCGCCGCGGAACAATGTCCGACGGATGCCAGGGACATCCGCGAGGAGGAGTTCGTGCGGGTCGGAATCGTCCCGGTCCGGAAGCGGAACGACGACGAGGTCCGCCGACTTCCCCGGTTCCAGGCTCCCGGCATCATCCGCCCAGCCGAGGGCCTCGGCCCCTGACAGTGTGACCATCCGTAGGATCGCTGCGCCGGGAAAATCCGGGTACTGCTCGCGAACGAACCGGGCCTCCGCGAGGATGTCCAGATCGGGGTTCGAGGCCAGGCTGTCCGTCCCCAGACAGACCCGCACCCCCCGCGCCAGGAACTCCCGGAACGGGTGAGGCGGGTGCCCAAACGCAGCGTGCGTTCGAGGGCAGTAGACGATCGACATGTCGTTGTGGAAATACCGCGCATCGTCGATCGGTAGATAGTTACAGTGCGCAAAGAGGAACCGCCCGGCGGTTCGATTGTGGGTGATCACCGCCCCAACACTTTGAATGAGCCCAGACGGATCCCATGCTCCGACCGAAGATAAGAACTCCACGAATGGACCGCTCCGGGACATGATCAATTCCATTTCGGCTGGCGACTCAGCCAGGTGGATTGTGGTTCGCATCCCGGGTGTTGCGCCACATCGGAGGAGGGACTCACGGGCGCTGTAAGGGGCGTGTGGGCTGATACCACCCCGGGTCTGCTCGGCGGTAGGCCGGTTTGCATACCACTCCCAGCCCGCGCGTCGCGCGGCTTCTGCCCGTTCTTCTGAGAGCCCGATCATTTCCCGGAATACCACTGCCCGAATTGGCGAGCCTGCTAGCGTGTCCCAGCTCCCGCCATCGGCTGAGATGTCGCCCAGGAGCGTGACCCCGTGCCACAAGCACTCCTCCAGTCCAGCCCGGGTGTCTGCATGGACTTCCTCGGACAGGCGGGTGCGGCGGTAGGCGATCACCCCACGGAGCCAGTCGGTGAAATGCTCCGGATCGGTCGGCGGGATCAAACCCCTGGCCCCGCTCAGGTCGAGGTGGGTGTGAGCGTTTACCAGTCCGGGAATGATCGCAGCGTTCCCGAAATCCTCGTCGGGGGTCCGGGTGCCAGGTGGGTCGATGGACTCAATGCAGTCGCCGCGAACGGTCACCGTCCCATGCGGGAGGGGCGGCCCAGATACGGGGAACACCCAACGGGCGGTGAAGGTGCGGCAATGCTGATTGGTGAGAGACATACCCGCTATGATAGACGTTCGGCAGGTGGAGCGATCCCCAAACAACCCCCCTGTCCCAAGCTGAGGACGAGCGGACAAAACCTAACCCCCCAACCCCCTTCCCTAAGAAGGAAGGGGGAGCCGGAGGGCCGTTTGACTCTCCTCCGCCTCCCAGTCGAGGGTTTTGTCCGGTAGTCCTTATGCCCAGCAGCGGTTCCTGATTGATCAAGGCGGCGCGCAGACGAATTCGTTGATTCTCAATAGACACCTGGCGATAATCAACACCACAACCCCCCTCACATCCGATGGGGAGGAGGAGATCCATGCCTGACGATCGCCACGATGCTGCTTGTCGTGGCCGCGTTCTTCCGAGTGGCGGACAAGGCGGTCGAGGAAATCCAGGAGCATCAGGCGAAAATCCAGGAGGGTCAGGCAAAGCAGACTCAGGAAATTCTTGCCGGCCCGGCAATCGCGGTGTCTGCGACCGCACTCGACAAGGAATACGACGACAATGTGGTCAGCGCCGACGGGAAGTACAAGGGGAAGGTTCTTGAGGTGACCGGAAAGGTTGTCAGGGTGGCCAAAGAGCAATTCGGGCGGCTCACGGTCGAGCTGGATGCGGCCGAGGGGGGTTCGAGCGTCGATTGCGAGTTCCAGGAATCGTCCCGTGATCAACTCTTGGGACTTGTCGTCGGGCAGACAGTCACGATTCGAGGCATGTGCAGGGGGAAAGTCGCCGACTCGGTCACGCTGGAGAAGTGTACGGTCGTCAAGAAGGCGGAGAGCCCACCCAGTTCCGTGGTCGCGGTCACGGTGGACGACCTGAATAAAGATTACAGCAAAGACCCGGTGAGTGCGGATACAAAGTACAAGGGGAAAGTCATTGAGGTGAGCGGGAAGGTCGTCAAGGTGACGAAATTGCCGCGCGGGGGGGGCACGATCGAGTTAGGAGGGGCCACCGGGAGCGCATCGGTCGATTGCTTCTTCGAGGAATCCGACGGTGGCCAGCTCGCCAAGCTCGCAGCGGGGCAGAAGGCCACGATCCGGGGCACGTGTACAGGCAAAGTTGGCACGACTACGCTGCAGAAGTGTACTTTCGTCAAGTAGAACGGCCGTTGGATGTGCTGACGACCTGTTAACTGTTCGCTGTGAGTGGAAGAGATGCGACGATCGGTCGCTCCGCGGAGTCTGCGAATATCAGAACTTTGCCCAGTGTAGACGGCCAGCGTCATTGGTTAGCGAACCCATCCCGCCCGATACCCCTCTAATGAGTAGCCCGCGCTCTCGGCCATACCGCGGGCCAGGGTTTCCCATTTCTTGTGCTTCCGTTGGGGGCCTCTGCCCCTCTAAGATAAGGCAACCCCGTTACGGAGGATATGGACATCAGTAAAGCATTCGACACCCAGCGGGAAGAGTTTTCAGTCTCCAGCGAGAAAGCGGTGTTGGTGAGCGTGGCTCTCCCAGCCCGACCGTGGCTGGCCGCCGACCCGTGCGACGAGATCCGCGGCCTTGCGACCACCGCCGGTGCGACGGTCGTCGCGGAACTCACCCAGAAACGGCACGACGTGCAGCTTGCCACCTACATTGGCAGCGGGAAAGTCGGGGAGCTTCACGACCTCATCGAACAGACCGATGCGGATGTGGTCATCTTCGACAACGATCTCAGTCCGGCCCAGGGCCGGAATCTCGAGAAAGCCCTCGGGGTGAAGGTTCTCGACCGCAGCGAGGTGATTCTCGATATCTTCGCCACCCGCGCCCAGACATCCGAGGCGCGGCTCCAGGTTGAACTCGCCCAGCTTGAGTACTCCCTCCCTCGCCTGAAGCAGATGTGGTCTCACCTGTCGCGGCAGAAGGGCGGCGGGATCGGGCTGCGGGGGCCAGGAGAAACGCAGCTCGAATCCGACCGGCGTCTCGTCTCCAATCGGATTCGCGACCTGAAGCACAAGCTGGCCGAGGTGCAAGCGCGGAAGGACCGGGAGGTGAAGAGTCGTTCGGGCGAGCACACCGTCTCTCTCGTTGGGTACACGAACGCCGGGAAATCCCGGCTGATGAACGCCCTGACCAAGGCCGGAGTGTACGTCGAGAACAAGCTCTTCTCGACGCTCGACACCCGGACCCGTCAGTGGCATATCCGGGACTGGGGTCGGGTGCTCCTGTCGGACACGGTCGGGTTCATCCGGGATCTCCCGCACCATCTCGTCGCATCCTTCCGGGCCACTCTCTCGGAGGCCCGACATGCCAAGCTGATGTTGCACGTCGTGGATGCGAGCAGTCCGCAAGTCGAGGAGCACATCAAGGCGGTCAATGGCGTCCTCGCGGAACTGGAATGCGACAAGAACCCGACCATCCTGGTGCTGAACAAGGTGGATGCGGTACACGACCGGTCGGAGTTACAGGTCATCATGGCCCAGCACCCACGGGCGGTGGCGATCAGCAGCCTGACAGGGGAGGGGATCGACCAACTGGAAGAGGCAGTGATGCAGGCATTGGCCGCGGATTTCGCCGAGGCCGAGGTGGTGACCGGGGCCGGGAACGGACGGGTGCTGGCGTTCCTCAACGCTCACGCCGAGATCTACCGGCAGGAGTTCCGGGACGAGGCGAACGAGGTGGTGATCCGCTGTCACCTGCCGCGTCATCTGCTCCACCACATCGCCGGGCCGACGGTGACCGTCCGCTACCTCAGCGAGAACGGGACGGTGGGGCCGGTCAGGCCGGTGGAAACCAATGGGCACCCCGATGGATTCGAGCGGGGGTGATCGGCTGACATGAACCGGGCCGCCACAGTTTGAATCACGAAAACACGAAAGACGAAATTTCGAAACTGACATGGGTGTAACCGGTCGGGCTCGNNCTTCGAGGCTTCGAGCCCCACCGCTTACGCCCAACTGAAATGACCTGGCTGTGCTGAACCAGACCGCCACAGACGGCGGCCCTGCCTTGACACCACCAACTGCTGTCCTTGATGTCAGGTCGTCTTTCTTCTGCCGGTCACCTATCGAGATCGTCAGCTTCGACGCACTCATGAACGGGAAGTGAGAGGCTCTCGTCTCTCTCCTCCCGTTTTCATCATTTTTTTGCGCCCGCTTTTGTGCCCTTCCCGCCATGAGGAAAGAAGTGGCTCATTGCTGCCAGGTGACCACGATTGCGCCCTTCCGTGTGCCCCCCGCCTCGATCAGCTCTGTGCCACCAACCCTACCAATAGACGTAACTCCTACCTGATCCATCTGTTACCCACTCTTAACCAGCAACTCGGGTGACCTTATGCATGCCCCGAAGTCCAGCCAGCCCCGCCAGAGTCGACTCCAAGTTGAACAATTAGAAGAGCGTACAAATCCGACTGGATTGTATGCCGTTGCCTCTGCCCCGGGGTCGAGCCCCCTGGTGACCGTCTACAACGCCACGACGCAGCAACAGGAATTTACCATCACCCCCTATAGCAGTTCCTTCACGGGAGGAGTGAACGTCGCAATCGGGGACGTGACCGGGGATGGGACACCGGACATCATCACCGGGGCCGGACCTGGCGGTGGACCAATAGTCAACGTCTACGACGGGACCGATGGCACTCTGCTCAAGTCGTTCAACGTCGGGGATTCGACCTCCCGCGCAGGGGTGAGTGTGGCTGCGGCGGATTTCGAGAACACAGGCACGGCAGACATTCTGGTCGGGACCATCCAAAACGGGGAGCCGCTTGTCGAGATCCTACGATACTCAGACCTCTCGGTGGTTCAAAGCTTCACCCCCTTCTCGGGAGCAACCGGTGTGCAGGTTGCCACGGGGATCGTGAACGGGACTGCGGATGTGATCGCTGCTTCTGGTGGGGGAGTGGCATCACAAATCCTCATGTACAACGGGACGACCGGTGCACAGTTGCTGAATCTGTCGCCGTTCGAGGGGGACTTCGACGGCGAAGTGCAGGTCGCTGCCGGCGATCTCAATGGGGATGGAAACGCGGACATCATTGCCGCGGCGGGACCGGGAGGAGGACCCCGCGTGGAGGTATTCGACGGCTCGACGGGCGACATCATCTATAACGCCTTTGCGTACGACTCCACGGAGAGGGAGGGAGTTGAAGCGACCGCAGTCGATACTACCGGTAGCGGTTCCCTGGAACTGGTGACGACCGATGGCCCAGGGCAGGCGGCTGATCCGATGGCGTTCGACAGTGATTCTTTCGCCACGGCCACTGCTCCGTCGGTCTCCTATCTCCCGGTCGGCACAGGGTACGACACCACAACCCCGACGCCGACGATCACCTCAACGGCAACGAGCCCGACCAGCGACTCGTCGATCCCCATCACAGTGACATTCAATGAAGCGGTGAATAATTTCGTCTCTTCGGATGTGACCGTGACAGATGGGACCATCACCGGCTTCACGGCGACAAACGCAACGACGTACACATTCGACGTGACTCCAACTGCCGCCGGGACGATTACCGTGTCCGTCGCGGCCAGTCTCGTGACTGACGCCGCAGGCAACGAGAATGCGGCATCAAGTACGTTCTCGATCACGTCGGGCCAGACGGGAGTAATCGACGCTACCAATTCAACGGTCACCTCGACGGCCGACGGTGAAAACCTTGCCTCGGGTAGCACAACCACTGTGACCCTCACCGCCGATGACGTAGATGAGAACCCGGTGACGGGACTGACGGATGTGACGTTCGGACTGGCCGCTGCGAGCACCGGGAGTGGGACGTTCGGTTCGGTGACGAACAATGGCAACGGAGACTTACACCGTCACCTTCACCGCCACTACGGCCGGAACGGTCAGCTTCACTGCCACCACCAGCAGCGTCACCGTAACCGACGCCAAGTCCGTCACTATCACCGCTGGTCCGGTCGATCAGGCCACTTCGTCGATCATCGCGTCGGCCGATGGGGGTAGCATCGCGAACGGCGGAACGACGACGGTGACCTTCAGTGCCGAGGACGCCAGCCACAATCCCGTGTCTGGGCTCACGGATGTGACGTTTGGGCTGGCTGCGGGTAGCAGCGGGAGCAGGACGTTCAGTTCAGTCACGGACGACGGGGACGGAACCTACACCGCCACCTTCACCGCTACCACCGCCGGGAAGGTGACGGTCACCGCCACGTCTGGGACGGTGACCGTCACCGACACCCAGTCCGTCACCATCACTGCCATCGACACTGCCACTTCGTCGGTCACCTCGACAGCCGACGGCAGTTCTGTCGTCTCGGGTGGGACTGCGACGGTAACCCTCACAGCGGAAGACGCCAACCACAATCCGGTGTCCGGGCTGACTGACGTGACCTTCGGGGTAACGAGCGGAAGCACCGGATCCGGGACGTTTGGTTCGGTGACGGACAACGACGGGACTTACACCGCCACCTTCACTGCCACCACCGCTGGAACGGTCAGCTTCACTGCCACCACCAGCAGCGTCACCGTAACCGACGCCAAGTCCGTCACCATCACCGCTGGTCCGGTCGATCAGGCGAACTCTTCCGTCACCTCGACTGCCAACGGTAGCAGCGTGGTATCGGGCGGCACAACCACAGTGACTTTCACCGCCAAGGACGCGGCCGGGAACCCCATAAGCGGGCTGACGAATGTGACGTTCGGACTGACTGCCGGGAGCACCGGTAGCGGGACGTTCGGTTCGGTGACGGACAATGGGGATGGGACCTACACCGTCACCTTCACTGCCACCACCGCTGGAACGGTCACCTTCACTGCCACCACCAGCAGCGTCACCGTAACCGACGCCCAGTCGGTCACCATCACAGCCGGTCCGGTTGATCCGACGAACTCTTCCGTCACCTCACCGGCTGATGGCGGGAGCATGACCTCGGGCAACATGGCGACGGTGACATTCACCGCAGAGGACGCCAACCACAATCCGGTAGTTGGGCTGACCGACGTAACATTCGGACTGGCGGCCGGGAGTACCGGGTCCGGGACGTTCGCTTCGGTGACCGACAACGGCGACGGAACATACACTGTGACCTTCACTGCTACCACCGCCGGAACCGTGACCTTCACTGCTATGACAGGGACTGTGACCGTGACCGACACGCAGTCCACTACCATCGTTTGAACCTCATCACTCCAACCGATTGGTGATGATACGTCGTCGGCAGTGCGGACCACAGTGATGGATATGGACGAGCGGAGAAAACCTAACCCCCCAACCCCCTTCCCTAAAAAGGAAGAGGGAGCAGGAGGGCAGTAAGGGCGGAACCTAACCCCCCAACCCCCTTCCCTAAAAAGGAAGGGGGAGCAGGAGGGCAGTTTGACTCCCCTCTGCCTCACCGCAGAGGGGTTTTGTCCGGTGGTCCTATGGTCCGCACTGGCTTGGACCGGTATGGTTTCCCTCGTTCCCACGGTCCTCCGTGGGAATGCCGCTTTCGACGCTCCGCGTTCTGGCCTGAACAAAGCGGCGGCGTGATCGGTGATTTGAGACATTGTCCCCAACGTGTTGCCCCACACCCGTGGAGCGGGGGGCGAACGGTTCCCAGAACAACCCCGAAGGAGTCGTTTCGACCGACTCGGCCGTCTACCCAGATTCGCGAGAGTGCTCCAAATCTTGACGTTATGATTTCTTCACACCCACTTCTTCACTCCGAGTGGATGGCTCGCCGCTCGCTGGCTCACGGACGGCGTCCCGAATCGCCATGTGCCGTGTCAGAGCCGTGATCTCTCGTTCAAGTCGCAGGCAGCGGGCGTACAGGAAGAACGAGACCCAGAGGAAAGCAAGCACGAACAGGTACAACACCACATCCGCCCCACGGCCGATTCCGAGAAGCTGCGCCACTTCCTGGATCAGCGAGGGGATCGTGATCGCAACCCCAGACCCGGCCCACACCGCCAACCTTAACACCCGAACGAGCAGGCTTGCAGGGGATCGCGACCACTTCAACAGGTCGCGGAGGAACACCCCCCCGAGGACCGAGACAGCGAGGATCTGGAAGGCGCTCATTTTACCACCTTACCGATCAGAAACTGCCAGGCGATCCGGACCGCGTTCAGCGAACTTTGGCCCTTCTCCAGAGTTGCTGCGGAATACCGGACGGTGACGGGCACCTCGCGGTATCGTAGCCCCAGTCGGCGAACTTCGTCGAGGATCTCGGAGGCGTGGGCCATTCGGTCCTGGCGGATACGGACCGCCTGGGCAGCGGTTCGGGTGAATGCCCGCAACCCGTTGTGAGTGTCCGTCACTTTGATGCGGGATACGACCCGGGTGAACAAGACCGCCAGCTTCAAGACGATCCGACGGGACAGCGGCATCCCAATGGTGTGCCCGAGGAACCGGGATCCGAGGGCGACATCCGCCTCTCCAGCCGCGAGCGGCGCGAGCATGGCCGGGATATCGGCAGGGTCGTGCTGGCCGTCGGCATCGAACGTGACGATCACGGACGCCCCGCGGAGGAGGGCGAAGTCGATCCCCGTCTGGAGCGCTGCGCCCTGGCCGCGGTTGATCGGGTGTCGGAGTACCCACACCCCGAACGACCGGGCGGCGGCACCGGACCCATCCGGAGATCCGTCGTCGACCACCACAATGTTGGAGACACGGGGGAGCAGTTCGGCGAGGGTCGTGCGAATCCGTGCTGCTTCCTTGTAGGCGGGGATCACAACCCAGAGATTGGATGGCGCAGTGTCATGAGTGGGGGGCAAGGCACACCTCCGGTCGCCCGGGTGAACCCGCTGAGGTTGCGGGCTGGAGGGGCGGGTACAGGATCTGCACCCATCGCCCTAGTGTCGGGAAGAATTCAGCGGGGTGAGGCTTTCCGGTCCGTGCAAGTGTCACCCCGGCGGCGAGGGCCTGCCGAATCGCCACGCGGACAGCGTCTGGAGTGCGGTCGCACATCACCAATCCGGGAAGGCCTCGATACGGAGAGAACCCCGGGTCATGGCCGAGAACCACGGGCAGACCGCAGGCGATGGCCTCCTGCACCACCAGGGGGAACCCTTCCCGGACCTCGGCCGGCAGGACCAAGGCGTCGGCCGCGTGGTAGATGCGACGGAGTTGGTCCTGGGGGCGTGGGGGCAGATACTCCACCCCCAAACGGGGCAGAGGACCGAGGATCGTCGGATCGCCCGGTCCGCAGAACACCAGATCAAAGTCCGTGCCAGCGGCGGACATCAGAAGCGGAACACCCTTGGCCGGTATCAAACGGCCGACGAATAGCACTCGCGGACGTGCATCGAGCCAACCGAGGCTGGCTCGGGCAGCAGCTCGCTCGCTCGCTGTCGGTGGGAAGAAAAACGTCTGGTCAACCGGATTCGGGACGCATTCCGCATCCCGTCGCCGGCCTAACCGGTTGAGCGTGGCCTGGATTCGGCTGTTGTACGTCACCACTCGTGTCGCCAGCGTCGCGGAGAGCCGTCCGACAGTCTCGGCCCCAAGCCGGGCAAGCAGAGTAGCAACTGATGAGCCGAACCTCTGAATCCCACCGTGATCGGTCAGCACGCACGGCTTCCCGCGGAGCCGGGCCAGGGCGACAGCCAGGGCCGAGTGCATAAACATAAACCCGTGGGCGTGGACCACATCGGCCAGTCCCACTTCCCTCCACAAGACCGAGAGCAGGTGCGGGGAGGACACCGGGTATGGGATGCCGAGTCGCCGCTCTGGCCCGTGCCACGCACGAACACGGACAGTTCGAACCGTCGGGGGGTAGGTGGGTATCCGCCCGGCCCCGGTCCCGTCACTGGTGACCAGCACGACCTCATGCCCAGCCGCTTCCAGGCCGCGGATCTCCAGATCGACCAGATTTTCCACCCCGCCGACATGCGGTAAGGCAAGGTGGGACACGACCAGGATTCGCATGCACTCCTCAGATCAGAGATCCCGAGAAACAGGGATGTCAGGGATCAGGTCAAGCTTGGGAGTCAGGGAGGGGCATCAACCGAACCTGACCTCAACGACTGTACATTCGTTAGGCGAAGGGTGAGAAATCGCATCCCCGCGACGTGATCGCGGGGACAGTCTCTGATCTGTCGGTTTGTACCCCGGAGGGGTTAGATAGCACAGCCCAGGGTCGCGTTTCGCGCACCCTGGGAAAGCAATTGGAACCGCGACGCTTCCCCAGGGTGGCGCTGCGCTGACCCTGGGCTGTGTTGTACAACCCCTCCGGGGTACAAACCGACGGATTGCCCGTCTCCAAAACTCAGCGCGGGTACAGGAAATCCCGCCGCTCGCCGATGCCTGACCCCCCAAGAGTCCCGATCTTCGCCTGCTGCCATTACCCGCCACCAGGTTTTCGGGCCATCACGATCCCCAGCGACATCCGCCCAAGGACGGTGTTTTCGAACAGGCACCAGGGGACCGACGCAAACATCACTCCGGCCCCGATTGCGCGGGCAATCAGCGGACGCAACCGGCTCTGCCCGTAAGTGTGAGTCAGGGTCGCCCCGGTGACCAGCGACGACGCCACCTGCCCAGCGCAGTTCAGGGCCGAGTCGGGGACAATTACCACCCGCCCGAATCCGGCCGCGCGGCAGGCCGCGATCATCCCGGCCTGAGTCGGGAGTGAGAGGTGTCGCGGGGCCTCGGTGACGTTAATCCATCTCGACCCGAATACCCGGGCCTGGACGGCGTCGATAAACGGGACCGCGGCAGCCAGCCACCCCCCAGGGCGGAGCAGATCGAACATCCCGGCTATCGCCGCGCGGACGTCCGGAATGTGCTCGATCAGAAAAAAGGTGGTGATCAGGTCGAACGATCCTGGCGGGTGGATTTGGTTCATGGTGGAGACATCAGCGCACTCGGCCGGGATGTCGAGTTCATCCCGCAAGTAGCGGACAACATCCGGCTGGACATCCAATCCGTGAACCTGGAAACCGAGCCGACGGAACTCCAATAACCGCAACCCCCGGCCGCACCCGACGTCGAGCAGAGCTTTGCCGTCGCCGCGGGTCCATCCACACGCGCGCATCACTCGCCGAGTCTGAGCGGTATATTGGGGGCGGAAGAACAGATGGTATTCGGCCCGACTGAGCAACCGCTTGAACCGGCTCTGCCCGCCCAGTTCGAGAGTGAAGCTGTAGACGGGTGGGTAGAACGCAGGCAGTTCAGCGGTCGTTGGAAGTGGCACGAGGACGGCCGACCCACATTCGCCACACTGCCAGAATGTACGTGCCCCCGGGACATAGCCGAGCCGGTCTTGCACACCCACATACAGTGGCTGGAGATCATGCGAGCAACAGTACAGGCAGGAGGCCTCTCCGCTTGTCATCGGGGCAAGAGTGGCCGGTTCGGGAGCGGTCAGGGTCGTCATGGTCGGACACAGCCTCGGTGACTCAGTCGGGGAGATACGGCTTTCGGCTCTCGAACAACCTTGCCCGCGCATCGATCCGACTCGCCAGGTAGTCGTCCCCGCGGGCGCGAGCCAGGTCGGCCGCCAGGCCCGCCTCAATCTTCGCTTCGGTGAAAAGACCGACCCGCGCCAGGCAGATTGCGTGGGTGTCGTGGAACTCCGCCGGGGCGGCCGGTTTCATCCGACAGGCGGCGTCCGCGTACCACCGGACGAGTTGGAGATTCGCGGGTCTGGCGTCCGGGTTGAGAGCGGCTCGGCGAGCAGTTTGAGCGAGCTGGGCAGCGTATTCCGGATTGATGTCGTTTGCCGCCCGGAACTCGGCCTCGGCCTCGGCAATGTGACCGGTCTCCAACAGCGCGATTCCGTAGTGGGCACGAGCGAAATGGTTTTGCGGGGCCTTTTCGGCCATCTGCCGAAGATGCGGGAGAGCCTCGGCCGGGCGACTGTCGGTCAGGAGGCAGAGTCCGAGTTCGTATGCAATCGGGGCGTCCTCTGGGGCTTTGTCAAGCAACTGTCTTGCCAGAACGGCAGCCTCGGCCACCCGGCCAGATTCCCGAAACACCTTCACTCGCTCGGACTGGACCGTCGGCACCTGCAAAGGGAGCCGTGCGGCTGCATCCAGTTGCTCATCGGCGGCGGTCACATTGCCCGCAGCGAAGAGCTGTACCGCCAGGTTCAACCGGACCCGACCGTTGGCTGGCCGCTTGGCGACGTTGTCGGCGTAGAGCCTGGCAGGAGAGGCGTAGTCCTCATTTCGGACCACTGTGAGGAACGCAAGGACCAGCACCAGAACCCCGGCCGCGACTCCGAGCGTGGGGACGGTCACCCGGTTGAGCCCGGTCCGCTGACCGAACCAGAGTCCCGCCCGGGCGAGCCCACACACCACCAGGACAACCACCGCTGCAAGGGAGAGGTACATCCGGTGCTCAAACGCGGCGTCCTGGAGAGGGATCACGCTGGATGTGGGAGCGAGGATGAGAAAGAACCATGCGCCGAGAAATCCCCAGGCCGTCCGGGCGAAAATGCCGATCATCACGGCCAGGAGCAACCCCGCGATTGCCGCGACCGTCGGCCAGGCATCCGCGAGTGATTGCCGGGGGAACCAGTCCAGGTAATCGAGTGTTAGCCCCACCGGCCAGACGGAAAGTTTCAGGTAGTGGAGAACCACTTCGGTCTGGGTGAGGGCGTAAGAGTAGGGCGTGTACACCTTCACACCGAACCCAACCGTTCCTCTCGGGTCGGTGAGGAACCCGGTGAGAACCAGTGCCCCGATCCCGATCAGAGGGGGCACACACAAACCGAGTAAGACCACCCACCGATTCCGAATGGCAGCACCCCACGACCCGGCCAGGAACGTCCGATCGTAGAGTAGGACCAGTGGAGGCAGCGTGAGCATCATCTCCTTGCACCCGGCCCCGATCGCACAACTCGTCACCGCCATCACATACCACCATCGCCCGCGGGTCGCAGTTGCGCCACGGACGAACGCCCACAGGCTCAGGAGGAAGAACAGACCCATCATCGATTCGCACCGCTGCACGATATAGGTCACCGATTGCGTTTGGAGAGGATGGACGAGCCAGACCAGCGAAGTCACCAGGGCCACCCAGCCAACCCACGGGTCGAACCGTCCGCCAAAGTGGGGCAGGAGGAGAGTCCGCCGAACAAGATCGAACAGGATCATCGCTGCCAGAACGTGGACGGTCAGATTCAACAGGTGATAGCCACGGGGATTTCCGCCATCAAGTCGGTAATTCAGCCACAGGCTCAGTGCGATGACGGGTCGACGGACCATGACGCTTTGGAACGGGTGAGCAAGGTTCGGGTCGCCCAGGAAGACGCCATCATCGAGGACGAACGCTCCGTGGAGCGAGTTGAAATACGCGAACAGCCCGATCACTGCGATCAGGACCAGGGCCTTCGCAGTCGTTGGTCCTGGCAGCCGGGGGCCAGTTTCGGGTTCGGTCACGGGTTCGGTCACGATGGCCTCAGCGATCAGAGCGGATTGATCCGGATGGCGATGAGCTGGCGGGTGAGCGGATCTCGCTTTCCGGCCGAATCCCCGGTCTCGTCGAGCAGGATCTTCCAGCCTGTCGATTTTTGCAGATGGCCACGCAACTGAGCGGCGTATTCAGCCTCGACGATCAGCAGGTTCACCCGATATTTCTCCAGCACGTCAGCCCACCCGGGGTCACCCCGACCGACCAGTCCCAGTTCCTCCCAGTAGTCCGGGTGGAACAGGTGGATGAAGGAGTAGGTGACCGGCACCCGCGGTGCCAGCGCCCACATCAGGTAGTCGCCCTGCATCGGGGTGGCCATGATGGTTCCAGTGAACACCTTGCCGGGGTAGTGCTCCTGGAGAACTTTTTCCATCTCGTGGGTCCAGGCAGCCTCTCCCGACCCTGGCAGGTTGATTTCACGGGCGAGTTCCCAGGGAGTACCGTCTGAGACGGCACTCCCGATCGAGGCAGGTGAGCCGGATACCGCCCACCCGGCCGGACCGGACCACATGAAGATGGCGAACAGGAGGGCGACAGCGACCGCGGTCTTTCGGAAACTCGGAATGCTCGGGGTGGGCGTGAGCCTGGCCGGCCAGTGGGCCGCGAGGTCGGCCCACCTCGGGACCAGTACCCAGGGGACCAGCATCGCCCACCAGATCACAAACCGGTTCTGCACCGCAGCCCCGACCCCGAATATCAGCAACACCGCCAGGTGGTGGGGCGGGATTGGCCGGCGACTTGCCAACTGAGTCAGAGCAATGGCCGCGAGCGAGAACATGAACACCCAGTGCCAGCCCTTCGCCCAGGAGAACATCAGCGGCTGCCACTCGGTGACGGCGGCCGAGAGGCTGCTGTGGCTGGTCAAAGCAGCCGTCCGGGTATACAGACCAAACCCGTAGGGGTTGAGCAGACCCACAGCGGTGATGGACAGGACAAGTGCGGCCAACAGCCGGATCGTCTGGGAATCCCGCCAGGGCCACACTCGGGCCTCGGACGATGTCGCCAGTTCGGCAAGTCGGCCCAGCAAAACGGCCCCGAGCAAGACGAAAGCGACGACATAACTCCCGTGCCCGTTGGCCCACACCACCAGCAAGGCAGGGATCAGCACCAGCGCGCGCCGCGAGAGGGTCGGTCGGGAGAGTGGCAGCAACAGCAAAGCGAAACCGAGTTCCCCGAAGGTCTGGGGTCGGAAGACCGCGAGGTTCGAGAGATCGAGGAGTGAAACAGCGACCACTCCCAGAAGCGATACCGGCCACGACCGGGACAGCCGGAGGAAAACGGCGAGCAGGATGCCCAATCGGGCGGTGGTGAGCAGAGCGTGAAGAAGCCGGAGCATTTCCACACCGCCAGCCATCTGCTGGAGATCGTCACCCCCGGCGAGTCGCTCACCCGCCGCGTAGGCACCATACATGCAAAGCTGAGTCAGGGTGTAGAACTGTGTGAAGGGAATCCGTCCGTCCCACCACGGGCAAAACGGCTCGCGGTCCGGGATGGCCCGATGCTCCACCATCCATTGCCCATACCTCATGTGGCCCCAGACGTCGGTATGCCACAACGGAAAGAACGTGGCGATGACGAAGAAGAAACCGAGTAGCCCGACCGCAACTAGATGGACCGTGCGGAGATAGAACGGGGCAAGAGGCGAGTTCGGGTCGGAAAAATCGATCCCCGCACCAAGTGGTAGGTCGGAATCGAATTCAGGCTTCGGGATCCAGGGCCGGCTCGACCTTGTGCTCGGCATCGACGCACCAGCCGGCAAAGAATCGGATTCTGGTTCCGGTGTTGGAACTGCGCGGGTTTCGTGGGACTCCTCGGGCATGATGATGCGTTCTCGCGAAAACCCAGGAGCGTCAGCCAGCCGGATTCCGGTTTTTGGACTGATCCGGTGACCGGACACAATAGGGTTCAGTTTACTTCGTGCCGATTGAGTTGTCATACCGTTTCGCTATTCCCACCAAGTTACCAGAACCCTGTCGCTGATAGGCTCGGAACAGCCGCCCTGAGCGGATTTTTCAGCTTCACGTTCAGTTCGAGCCAGAAATACTTGAAGCAAGAGATGAGAGTTATGGCATGAGAACACCGAACTTGCGGTGTGTGTCGAATATTTCGACAGGCCCAAAGACCCAAAATGGGAAACTTGGTGAAGTGCCGCTAGATTTTCCGGCGCGAAATATTAATCTCAGGCGGTAGACCTCTCAGGTTGTGGTGGTTGTTCTGGCTCGCTGCCGCAAATTTGGCGGTCTATCACCCCTTTTTCTACCGTTCAGGAGACTGCAATGACGAGCACGCTGCGTCGGTTGTGGGCAGATGACCGCGGGTCGGTCATCTCCACGGAATTGGTGCTGGTGATCGGGATCTTGATCTTCGGGATTATTCCCGGACTCGTAGCTCTGCGGAACTCGGTGATCGCCGCCCTCGGGACGATCGGGAACACCCTCTCTGATCTGGTTCCGTCGTTCACCTTCTCCGGCTTCGCGATCGGCCGGGCCACCGGTGGACACACCATCGCCCAGATTCAAGGCTACCAGATCGACGCCTCCACCATCAATGTGCTCAGCGCGTCTCAGTTGACGCCGATCGACCTCGGGACCGTCGCTCAGATCCCCCCGGCCCCGTGAGTCGAGTTCCACTCACGATTCCGCTGTGGGCGAAAGACGGGGGTCTTTCGCCCACACATCATTTTCCGATCCTATCGCGCCCCATTCCGACCCATCTCGTCGCCCGCTTCCGGTACGACCTCACCAACTCGTCCTGCCATTGGATGTTCGTCTGGCCGAATCCACCCCGGCGGTTTGCTCCCGCGATCCTGCGCGGGATATTCCCGTTACCGCATGTGACCTTTCTTAAAGACACAGAGGTACGCCAGTATCGGATCTCATAGCGTGGATTCGACGCGCCGGGTGCCATGTCCACCGCTTGGGGTGGACATGGATGAATCACCAGGGGAGAACTTTGCCCACCAGGTGATCGATTCACGCCCGCATGCCCACGCAAAGCCGTGGGCATGGCACCCCGGGTGCGCCTCCGTTGCTGGGTGTGGCTTTAGGCAGGTCTTATGCAGTATCCTGTGGCCTTCCCGGTGCGGGTGTTGGTTTCGGATGTCGGCATTTGCCACCTCGAAACAACCCATGTCATGTACGAGGTGAAGTGCAATGTCTCGCTTGCTTCGCAACTTGTGGGACGATGAGGATGGTGGAGTGATCTCGATCGAACTGGTTCTGATCATCGGCATCCTGATTTTCGGCCTGATCCCTGGCCTGGTGGCGCTGCGTAACTCGGGAATTTCGCTCCTGGCCACACTCGGCAATCTGGCCAATGCGCTGATCCCGTCGTTCACCTACTCGGGATTTTCGATCGTTTCCGGAGGTCAGACCATACTCCAGGTGAGTGGAGCCTCGTTTAGCCCCGATTACGTCAATCTCTCGGCGTCCCAGATTCCCCCGATCGCGATCGACCCGAATACTGTGGTGGTGCCTCCCGCTCCCTGAGCCACCTGGGCCGACCCTCCAGGGACGTCCTTTATGTCGCAGTTTTTCCCGAACCTGCCGTTCGCGATTGTCTTCGCGGTTATTTTAATGGGGGAACTCAGTTATCTCGTCTGGTGCGATTTGAAGCAAGGTCGGCTCCCCAATCGCGTTACGCTCACGCTGCTGGGGTCGGGATTTGTCCTAAGTGTTGTCCGTGGGGGGTGGGTGTCCGCCGAGGGTCACAAAGTCTGGTTGTTTGATGCTGGCAGCCCGTGGCTCGGAGGGGTTGATGGTGCCCTTTTTGCCCTCACGGGCTTTCTCGCAGGCTTCGGGTTCTTTTTTTTGCTCTGGATCTTCGGTGTTGGGGGGGGTGGGGATGTTAAGCTGGTTGGAGCGGTCGGGGCGTGGTTAGGTCCGGTCAGTGTTTTCCTGGCGATCTTTGCCTCGATTCCGTTCCTGATGCTTCTGGCCCTGTTGACGATCACATACCGTCTACTAGGTGGAAGGCTTCCCGAGAAGCCGACATCACCGCTGCCAGGACGCCCCAACATCCGCCGTGCGATGACGACTTTTGCTCTCTCGTTCTGCCTGGGTACGGTTGTGATTCTGTTGCTGTGGGTGCTCGGGTTCGTGCAACAGTTGCCTGGGATCCAGCCTGGCCCAGGCTAGACGAAGACTGAACTTGACACTGCCTGAACACCGTGGAGTTGATTGCCATGAGAGGCAGCTTGCTCGCCGTCGTTGCCATTGCTCTGATCACTGGGTTGGCTGTGGTTGCGGCCGTCCGCTACTCGGGGTTGCTCAACCCTCCTCCGGTGGTAGAAGTCTCACCCCCGCCGACTCCTCCCGCTCCTGCCCCACCTCCACCACCACCGCCACGAGTGCTCATCCCCGTCCGTCTGGTGTATGTGGGCGACACGATCTATCCGGCTGATGTTCGGGCTCGGCCGATCCGTCCGGAGGAGAAGGAGGAGTTCGAGAAGAATAAGGACGCCTACCTTCAACCTGTGCCGGAAGTGGCCTACTTCCGTTTCCCGGCGAGGGATCTCTTGCCCGACCAACCGCTTCGTAAGACCGACCTGTTAGAGCCGAAGAAGCCCGAAGCGTTGAACATCCGGCTCTTCCCCGGCACCCGGGCCGTTGGCGTGGCGATTCCGAAGGAGCGGTCGGTCGGCGGCTTGATCCAGGTCGGAGATTGGGTCGATGTGCATCTGAACACAGAGATCAGCCGGACCGACAACCCCACCCCGATCCCCTACACGGGTTTGCTCGTCCCTCACGCCCTTGTCGTGGCCAAGCGGGATACGCTCTTCTCGGTCTATGCCGGTCTCCCGCCGGGTGAACCGGTGCCGTTCACCCTGGCGACTAACCCTTACCGGGCAGCCCTGATTGAGTACGGCCTGACGATCGGCACCCTTTCACTGGTTCCTGTTGCAGCGGACGAGAAGAAGAGGCTCGACAAACTCAAAGAGGAGGCACTGACGAGTCAAGAGAGTAACCTCGCCGTCACATTTGCCGCCCCCGGAAGTCCGGATTACGCCGAGGAGACGAGCCGCATCAAGGCGTACTCGGAAGGTTCCCTGGCGATTGGCAATGACGATCTCGCCCGTGTGCTGCGGCTCAAGCCGATCCCTCTTCCGGAACCGCCACCACCCCTGCCCCCCCCACCGGCGCCGCCGGTGACGATCGAACTATTCCACGGCGTGCAGCGCAGCCGGGTGGCGACTTTCCCCGTGGCCACGGAACCCCCACCGCCTCGGCCGTACATTCCGCCACCCCCCGCGCATTACCTGTTCCAAATTCCAGGCGGGCCGCCCCAAACTCCACCCTTGAAGGTGAGTCCGACTGGGAAATGACGGTATGAGAGCAGTTGGGAGAGGTTGGAGCCCCGAATTGGGCGTTGGATGACAGCCGAGTCGCCCGCCCAAGTCCGAGTGACGGGTTCAGTGAAGACAGCCCCGGATGAAACTTGGGCTTAGGACGAGCGGCCATAACCTAACCCCCCAACCCCCTTCCCTAAGAGGGAAGGGGGAGCCAGAGGGCAGTTTGACTCCCCTCTGCCTCACCGTAGAGGAGTTTTGTCCGCTGGTCCTTACGGAACGACCCCGGAGGGGTCGCAGCGATTAGCCGGTGGTTGAGCGCAGCGATACCACCGAGAGCGGGGACGGAGGCGATAATGGGAACACAATGGCCCGACCGACCCCGGAGGGGTCGTAGCGATTAGCCGGTGGTTGAGCGCAGCGACACCACCGGCGACGGGGACGGAGGCGATAATGGGAACACAATGGCCCGACCGACCCCGGAGGGGGTCGCAGCGATTAGCCGGTGGTTGAGCGCAGCGATACCACCGGGGGCGGGCACGATGGCGAGTGTCGAGGTTGGGGTGGTTGCTCCCGCAAAGCGGGGGTGTCGATGCGATCAACCACCGGCTCATCTGAGCGCGAAGGCCGACAGACCAAGGACAGAGGGTGATCTATGGCCGTGCGTGCAACCGCAGTTCCCAAAGGTGGACCGGACCCAAAATATCTCCAGTTCAAAGACGAACTCCACCGGATCGTGGTGGATGTGGCGGATCTCTCCCGCATCGACCGGTGGTCTCGGGATCGGCTCCGGACCGAGGTTCTTGAACTCGGCCGCAAACTGGCCCCGCAGGTCGATCGCAGGCTCCCACCGGCCCAGGTGGAACGGGCGGTAGAAGAGGTCGTGGATGAGGTGTTCGGCCTCGGTCCTCTCGAACCGCTACTCGCCGACTCCACCGTGACCGAAATCCTCGTCAATGCGCCGGATCAGGTGTACGTTGAGCGGGGTGGCCGACTCATCCTGACCCAAACTGCCTTCACGGACAAGGCTCACCTCACGCGAGTGATCCAGCGAATTGCGTCTCGGGTGGGAAGACGTGTCGACGAATCGTCGCCGATGGTCGATGCCCGCCTCCCGGACGGTTCTCGTGTGAACGCCGTTCTCCCTCCGCTCACCCTCGACAGCCCCGTCCTCTCCATCCGGCGGTTTGGCAAGGGGTTCACTCCGGAGGCACTCCTCGCCAACGGCTCGTGTACGCCCGAGATGATGGCGTTTTTGGAGAATGCGGTTGCCTGTAAAGTGAACACTCTCGTCTCGGGCGGGACTGGTGCTGGCAAGACAACTCTGCTGAATGTCCTCTCGGCGTTCATACCACGGGATGAGCGTCTGGTGACGATCGAGGATGCGGCCGAACTGAAGCTTCAGCAGCCGCACGTCGTCCGAATGGAAACTCGCACGGCGAACATGGAGGGTCACGGTCTGGTGACCCAGCGGGATTTGCTCAAAAACGCTCTGCGCATGCGGCCTGATCGGATCATTCTCGGTGAGGCCCGCGGACCCGAGGCAGTGGATTTGCTCCAGGCGATGAACACCGGTCACGAGGGGTCGCTCACGACCGTCCACGCCAACGATACCCGGGACGCGCTATTTCGACTGGAACTGATGATCGGGCTGGCCGGGGTGGACCTGGCCGTTCCGGTGCTGAGAGGTTACATCGCCTCCGCGTTCCACCTACTTGTTCACGTTTCCCGCCTGGCCGGTGGAGCGAGGAAAGTGACGCGGATTTCGGAGCTGCGCGGCCTGAAGAAGGGGAACAATTACCGAGTTCGCGACATCTTTGTCTTCGACCAGACGGGTGTGACCGACGGCCAGGCGGTTGGGGCGTACCGGACGACCGGCTACACGCCGCGCTTGCTCGCACGGATGGCCACCGCGGGTCGGCCGATGGCGAAGGATCTGTTCGCTTCTCGGGAACTCACAGCTTCCTCACGGCTGGCATTGCCGCCGGCCAATGACGAAGAAGATCTGAAGGATCCGTTCACAGGAGGGACGGACGATGCCTGAGCTTCTTCGTGACACCCCGCCGTGGGGGATTGCGCTTGGCCTTCTCATTCTGGTCGTCATCGGGGTGATCATCCTGTCGGTAGTGGTTCTCGGGATCGCTGGACTGTTCCGACGGGCAGAGCCCACGGATGGTCCTTCGATGGCCGAACTGGCCGAACCGTTGCTGCGTGCTCGTCGCGGCGTCGGGCGCATGGATGCTTCCTTCGATCGACTCGCCGAGGGGACTCAGCTTGGTTTGACTGGTGAAACGGCCACCGGGTGGATTCTCCTGGGTGGCGCGGTTGCTGCTGCGGCGGTCTACCTCGCGACTTTCGATGAACTCCTTGCCCTGGGCGCGGCCATTCTCGGGGGAGGGGTGGTCTATCTCTTCTTCTGGACCCTCCAGAACCGTCGCCGCCGGGCGATCCAGGAGCAACTTCCGGACGGTTGTTTCCAGCTTTCCCGGTCGCTTCGGTCCGGCCTGAACCTCCCTGCTGGGTTGCGGGAGACGGCAGCCTACGTCCCGTCCCCGCTGTCCGGGTTGTTCAATCGGTTGTCAGTCGCCCTGTCGCTTGGAGAGACGACACGTGGGGCTGTTCGGCGGGTTGCCGACGATGCCGCGGTGACCGAGTTCGATCTGGTGACCGAGGTGATCGCTCTGAACTCCGAGTCGGGCGGTAATCTTCCGGCTATGCTGGATCGGCTGGCGAATTCGATCCGGGACCGCAATCAGTACCGTGGCTATTTCCGATCGGTCACCACCCTGGCTCGTGTGGCTGCGATCTTCCTGGCTCTGGCTGCCCCGGCGGCATTCCTGCTCTACTGGATCCTCCCGGACCAGCGGCAACTGCTCTATGTCTTCCTGAACATGCCCGAAGGGCGGATCATGCTGGCCGTCGCAATTGCCCTGGAGATTCTCGGTGTGATCTGGATTGCGGTCTTGCTCCGCCGTCAGGACGATTACTGATCGTCGCTGAGAGAGTGTGTCTACGGGCCATGCGGAGCGGGGCTTGTAGATACACTGGCCTTGGGTCGAAACTCTTTTTGGTTTGGGATTCGACCAAGAGGCTGTCATCGCGGTTTCCTACCCCCGCTTCGTCCCGGACTGCACCTTGCGGGTGACCGATGAACGAGCTGCCCATCCTCGCCTTGATTTTCACCACGATCGCCGTGGGAGCGTTCGTCGCGCTGTCGACCCTCGCACTCTTCACGATGGTCCTCGGTGGGGATGTGGGAGTAGAGCCCACCCGTCGGGTCTTCGGACCGTTCACACCTCTCATAGCGGCGTTGCTCCCCTCGTCCGCCGCTGGAAGGACCGCGGTCGCCAAGGATTTGCTCCGTGCGGGCTATTTTGAACCGGTCGCGCCGGTGAACTTTACAGCACTGCGCAGTCTGATGACCTACTTCCCACTGATTGCAGGGGAGATCGGCGCGGTACTCACTGATGGGAATCTGTCACTTACATTCTTCATCGTCGGAATCGTCGGCGGAATTCTTGGCTACGCGATCCCGCGGGTTATACTATTGTCCATCGCCAACGAGCGTACAGAGCAGATTCGCCGGGGGTTGCCGATGCTGATGGATACGCTCGGGCTGACCCTGTCGACCGGAGCCAGTTTATCAGGGGCTCTGGCAGCCTCTGGAGAGGCAATCCGGCGAGGATACCCCGAACTATCGCACGAGGTTCGGGTGGTGGAAGCTCACGCCCAGATGCGGAGTCTGTCGCACGCCCTGGACATCTGGAAGGATCGTCAGCCGCTTCCGGAACTGGGGAGCATGGTGTTTCTGCTCGGGCAAGCGGATCGCCTCGGCACAGACATCACCCGAGGGCTCTGGGAACTGTCCGGTAGCCTGCAAATGAGTGCCCGGCAACGGGCCGAAGCGGCTGCCAATCGGGCCAACTTCTACATGGCGTTCCCAACTGTGCTCTGCCTGCTGATCGCGGCCGGGATCATCCTGGCCGGGCCAGGGGTGGCGCAGGTGATCCTATCCAACCGACAGGCCCAACAATACATTCAGGACGCGAAAGACCAGGAGAAGAAAGTCCGTCAGCAGCCCCAACCACTCGGGAAAGGGGTGACACCACCGCCTCCACCCGCAGCAGTCCCTCAGCCTCCGGCATTCTGATTCGGGATCGGCTTGACAGGAGCGTGATGGTATCGAGTGTGGCAAATGTTTCGGGAGGTGGCCAGAACAGTTGTTCGTCGGAGTTCTCAGTGTTGATGGTTGACCTTCTTCACCCTGAAGGGGTGAGATTTCTCAGCCCAGGGCAACGCCCTGGGTTTCCAAGGGTTTTGGTTCCAGCCTGAAGGGCTCCGAGAGCGACCGCCAGCGACGCTATCCCAGCCCTTCAGGCTGGAAGGGGTAGGTGGTCGTCACCCAGGGCGTTGCCCTGGGCTGAGGAATCTCAGTCTTTCAGGCTGAAAAACAATCACTCTCCCGGAAAAATTGCCACACCCATGCCATTGCCGAGCCGAAAGTGCGGCTCGACTGTGGCATCACCCTCCGATAGATATGATACCTCTGGCTGTTTTCCATCACGGCCGGGGTAATCTCTTGTGAAGCGGTGTCCGGCGGTGGACAATAACACACATCCGCACCGACTGACCGGAGTGCCTCGTTTGATCGTGGTGCAGGTCTGAGCATCGCGGCGGGAGCCAGATCACCCGACAACTCCCACCATCCACTCGTGGAGAGAGCGACCTCCCGATGAAGGCCCGGTTGACTCCCCTCAA
Organism: Gemmataceae bacterium; assembly: GCA_003136315.1. Taxonomy (GTDB): domain Bacteria; phylum Planctomycetota; class Planctomycetia; order Gemmatales; family Gemmataceae; genus Urbifossiella. The sequence goes on from PLDW01000463.1 coordinate 33,895, forward strand.
TGGCGGCCCCTCTGTGGATCTTGTCAAGGATCTCACCCTGTTCGGGCGAGACGACGACTGCGATGTCCGGCTCAATCACAAGAGCGTTTCCAAGTTGCACTGCGTGATCGTCAAGACGGACGGGTTATTGCTCCTGCGGGATCTGGGGAGCACAAACGGAACGCGTGTCAACGGCCAGCGAGTGCGTCGAGCGGCACTCCTGCCGAACGACCAGTTGATGATCGCGAATCTGAAGTATCAGGTCCGTTTCGGGGTCGAACTGGAAACCGCACTGGAGGCGGAACGGGCCAACGAACCGCAACCTGTCGTTGCAGACCCTCCGAAAGCTCCACTCCGTCGCAACGCCCATCCCGACCAATATCCCGACCAGAACACCCCACCGATTTGAACACTGCGGGCGAGAGAAAGGTCCAAGCGTATGGGTATCCTCGTGGGTGCCGTGAGGAGAGTGTGACTACTCCCCACGCCTAAAGGCGGGGGCTTCTAGGGATTTTCACCCATGCGACATAGTCCTGGCGCAGTTGAGATCTTCTAGCTTTCGTGTCCGTTGAGTGCGTTACTTCTGCAACGAACAAGTGGAATCTACCGACAGTTATCGGGCTGAACAAGGTGCATTGTAAAAATCGTGGGGACAGGCTTCGTCTCCATTCATCCCCAGGGCTGAAGCCCGGAGCTTTCTGGAGACATTTGGTAACCACGACGCGGACCGGAGGAGAGACGAATGGACCTTGGGCTGGGTCGGCGGGTGGCAGTGGTGGTTGGGGCAGCGCGAGGGCTTGGGCAGGCCATTGCAGCAGAGTTCGCCCGCGAGGGAGCGATCGTTGCGCTCTTCGATGTGTCGCCGGACGTGCATACGGCAGCGGAGGCGCTGGCCCGTACCGGCGCGACTGCGATCAGTCACATCATGGATGTCACCGACTTCCCCGCGGTCCAGCGCGTCGCGGGCGAGGTGCGGGCCGGGTTCGGGCGAGTGGATCATGTCGTGTTCGCGGCCGGGGTCGGGTCGGGAAAGTTCGGTTTCCCGTTCTGGCGGCTGGATCCGGCCGACTGGCTGCGGGTCTTGAACGTGAACCTTGTGGGGGCGGTGAATGTGGCTCACGCATTCGCTCCGGGGATGGCCGAGGCCCGGTCCGGGACGTTCCTGTTCCTGGCATCAGTCGCCGGTCAGATCGGATCGCAGACCGACCCGCCGTATAGTGCCTCGAAGGCTGGGCTGATCAACTTCGCCCAGTGCGCTGCCAAGGATCTGGCCCCGTTTGGGGTGCGGGTGAACAGCCTCTGCCCGGGGATGGTGCGGACCCCGCTGAACCAGTCGGTGTGGCAGGCATGGGCCGATCGTCAGCCGCCAGAGACTCGCCAGGACTACGACACCTGGGCGGCCGAGAAGATCGCCAAGCTCGTGCCGCTGAACCGCTGGCAAACCCCGGAAGATGTCGCGGCGATGGCTGTCTTCCTGGCGTCCGAGCGGGCCGCGAACATTACCGGCCAGACAGTCAATGTCGACGGAGGGTATGTGATTCGGTAAGGCAAGCCAGCCCCTGGCCGCCCCGAAGTGCAAGCGAGGGGAAATGCGACTGAACGATCAGCGTTTGGCAAACTCTTTCGCGATCCCGGCGAGCGTGTCTCGCACGGTGTCGAGCGAGCCGATGGCCACGAAAATGTGATACGAAGAGTTTCCCGGTTTGATCGCTGCCGCATTGCGGGTGCGGAACACGCAATTCCACTTCACCACCTTCTCCTCTTTGAAGCGGAACCGGCCGTAGCCGGCCGTCTCGAACCCCTTCGACGGCTGGTCAGGGGACCACGCTCCCATCGCGTGCGAACCATTCGCTGTGGCGAGGATGACGGGCAGGTTCTGTTCGCCGGGGCCATCGTCGAGTGGACGGAGCGCGGCGGTCTTTGGGTCGAGCGTCCAGAAAGACTCGAACTCGGCTGGCATGTACCCGGTCAACGCCTCGAACTGGGCGAACGTGTGTTTCTCGCCTGGCGGGACGGTAAACGTCACCCGGTAATCGAGCGCGTGCGCGTAGCTCTTGTATCCAATGGTGACGTGCTTGGCGACGAGATGATCCGAGAGACTCGTGGTGTTCTTCGCCGGGTGTTGTTCGGACGTCTCGTGCGGGGCGAGCCAGAACGCCATCTGGGTGACGGTGAAAAGATCCGCCCCAGCGGCCTTGAGGTAGAGCAGTCGGCTTGTGCTGTGCGGGCCGGCACCGTCCAGCCGTGATCCGGCTTCAGTCGGATTGTACGCTTCGGCGTGAAACGGTTTGGGATCTCCGCAGTTGAACGCACACGCGGACTGGAGCTGCCGCCCGTGGTCGGTGCTATCGATAAACTCCTTGCCGCCCCAGGTGATCGAGTGGATTGCACCCGCCAGTCGGGAGGTGGTTTTGATCACAATTTCGGACGCCCCAGCCTTCGCCCGAATGACCGAGTCACCAGACGGTCGCGCGGCGGGAGGGTCGGCCCAACCGGCCGCAACTCCGGCGACCAAGGCAGCACCGACTACCGACCCCATCGCACGCAACAGGATGAAGTGGGTCTTCAAGCCGCGACACCCCAGTTTTCAGTGAACCGTTCCGACCCTGAAAGGGTCGTATCGATTAGCCGGGGGTTGAGCGCAGCGACACCCCCGGCGAGCTGATGAGAAGCACTCGCAGCAAGACCCACAGAAGGCAGGCGGCGGGAGAAAATCGACCAGTGGGCTCGGGTGCCACGGGCGGCNNCGCCCGTGGCACCCACAAGCGTGATAGGTCGTTTCCAATTGCCACCGGTGGTCTGCGCTCGACCACCGGCTAATCGCTTCGACCCCTCTGGGGTCGTTCAGACCATCGTGCACACGTGTTCCTCCGCGTTTCGATCCTCAGCTCCTCGCGCTAGCAAGGACACCGGGGGCGGCGGTGTGGGAATGGTCGTGCCCGGCATAGGCCCCGAAATCGTTGAAGAAGAACCGCTTTGCGATGCGGTAGAACGGGTTCCTCTCTGGAACTTCCTGGCCTGGGTTGTACTGCGAGGTGCGGGTGGTCATGGCTGCGAGTTCGGAGTGGGCGGTCTGACGGGCGGTCGCGTCCTTCGCTCCGTGGGCCTCAACCAGCGTTTTGAGCAGATCCGGGCGTTCGAGCACGATGCACCCGCGTGTCGTCTCGGCAGCCAGTTTGCGGAAATCCCGCAGGAACGCTGAGCCGAGGAACTTGTCCCGGAGTGGGCGGGGGTCACGCTCGGTCGCGTGGATGGATTCGGTCGCGAACTGGACAATTGGGCACGGCTCGATCCCGCCCCACGGATTGATGTGATGGCTAATCCCGGTGGCGGCGGGGCAAAGGGCCTTACCGTCGCCATCGTGGTAAGCGTCAACGATCACGATCGGCTTTTTCGCCCGCATTTCAACCACGAACTTTCGCACCCGGACGCCTTGTTCCGGGGTCAGGCACAGGTCTGGGTTCGGGTTCGGACCCATCGGTCGGTAGACGTGGAACCAGGTGTACATCACCCCCATCTCGATCAGCCGGTCGATCCACTCCTCCCGAAGGAGGTCATCGATATTGGTCTGGCACAGGCTGGTGCAGACGCCGGTGAAGACCCCGGCATCAAGAGCGTTGTGGACACCCTGGAGGGTTTTACTGAGGACACCACTTCGACCACGCCGCTCGTCGCTGACGATCTCGGTCCCTTCCACGCTCACGAGTGGAGTGACATTCCCGAGTTGCCAGAGGCGCTTGGCCCGCTCGGGGGTGAGGAAATGGCCGTTGGTGAAAATCTGGAAGTAGCAGTCCGGGTGCTCGGCCAGCATATCGAGCAGGTGCGGGTGCATGAACGGTTCGCCGCCGACGATCCCGAAAAACACGTTGCCCATCGCCTTCGCCTCGCGGACAAGGCGGTGAAAGGCGTCGGGGGCGATGGTTTGCTGCTTGTGCGCGACATCGACCCAGCACCCCTGGCAGCGGAGGTTGCAGGAGTTGATGATCGACACATACAAAAACGGTGGGAAGACCTGCCCCTTCTTGAGCCGGAGTTTGTGCCGGTGGACCGACAAGGCCCCCTTGAATCCCATGTTGTAGATGAGTTTCCAAAGCAACCGCTTGTCTGTTTCAAACAGCACCCGCTTGGCCATCTTCAGATACACGGCAGCTCCCGGGGGTGGTCGGCGTGAGGGAACGGGCAGAGATTAAAGAGACTTCTCGCTGGACGCGACAGTATCTCCTGCGGTTCGTTCCCCATCTCTCTCGTTCCCACGCTCTGCGTGGGAATGCCGTCCTCGACGCTCCGCGTCGTGGCCTGAACGGAACGGACGCTTGACCGGGGATACTGTAGATGTCGTCCCCGGCGTATTGGCCCACCCCGCAGAGCGGGAAAAGCCTGGTTCCCACGCGGAGCGTGGGAACCAGGGAGATGTTGTCGCGTCGGGCGGGAAGTCTCAGATTAAATGTATCACGCCACTGCCGTGGTGTCACCCGGCGGAGCGAGCGGGTGAGGGTTTGGAATATGCCCCGGGATTGTGCCCGGAAGCCCGGCTCCACCCTGGGCTATTGTCCGCCGGCCCTTTAGGGCGAACACACGGATGAGCTATCGACCAGCCGGTGAGTCTTTTCCTAAACACTAAACACTAAACACTAAACACTAAACACTAAACACTAAACACTAAACACTAAATACTAAACACTAAACACTATTTCTTGACATTGTCATCCGGCTTGTAGTTGAAGACCAGTCGGCGGATGAAGAACCGGGTAGCGGGAATGACGACCATCGCCGAGAAGACAAGGATGAACGCGATGAACGCCCCTGGTGGAACGACCATCTTCTTCCGATTGGAGAGATCTACCTCGTCCAGTTCCAGCGCACTGCCCTCCAGCCAGCCCCGCATATGCACCCAACAGTAGGCGTCCAGCGAGACGATCGCGATCACGATGATCAGGGCGATGATCCCGGGGGCGAGGTGGGTTGCCCATTGGGTTGCATCGGCAGCGATCACCTTTTGCGTTCCCGCCTTAATCCGGGTCTGGTTGTTGAACCCGCAGTGGAGGCACACCACTGCGTCCGGTGGGTCGAGTTCCTTGACGCAGTGGGGGCATCGAGGGACGTCATCCTCCTTCGTGATGCCCATCGATCTCGCCGGTCCGTCGTCGTCGTCGTCGTCATCCTCAGCCACAGGGGGCTTTGGTTCGGGCTTTGGGTCCGGCTTTTTGGCCGGTGGCTTGGGTTTTCCCGCAGCTTTGATGGTGAAGACTTCCTCACAACCCTTGCACTTCACTCGTTTGCCAGCGAACTCGGAGGGAACCTTCAGTTCCTTGTCGCAGTTCGGGCATGAAACATCCAGCATGTCCGACATGTGTTATCCTCGCCGCGGGCGATTTTCTGGCCGTCGCGGGCATAAAGCGGACGGGGAAGGGTCAATACTCTAGAAATTACTTTAGGCCCCGCCCTCGTTGCAAGCAGGTCTCCAGTGCCGCAGGCCATGATCGAGCCGCCCGCAGCCATGAATCCCACCCCGGTAACCCAACCGCACCCAGCTCCCCTCTCCCCGCACCGCGGACTGGCGACCAACCGCATTCTGGTCTCTCTGGCAACTTACAACGAGGCCGGAAACCTCGCTGCGCTGATCGAGGAGATCCACCGAGTTGTTCCGGATGCGCACATCCTTGTTATTGATGATAACTCGCCGGACGGGACTGGAAAGATCGCCGACGGCCTGGCAACCCGCGACTCCCGTGTTCACGTCCTCCATCGACCGGGGAAACTCGGGCTGGGGACAGCCACTCTGGCCGCGATGCGGTACGCGATGGATCACGGGTACGACCTGCTCCAGAACATGGATGCGGACTTCAGCCACCCGCCCCGCTACCTCCCGGGCATCCTGGCGGGGATGAGCAAGTACGACGTCATGATCGGGTCACGCTACACACCGGGGGGGGGGACGGAGAACTGGCCGCTGGCCCGGCGGATCATCAGCCGCACCGTCAACTCGCTCGTCCGATTCCTTTTCCGGATGCCTGTGAAGGATGCCAGCGGTGCCTACCGGTGTTACCGGGTGAGCAAACTCCGGGAGGCGGAGTTGGAACGGACCCAGTCGCGGGGGTATTCCTTCCAGCAAGAAGTCCTGTTCCGCTGCTACAAGGCCAGGTGCAAGCTCGGCGAGTACCCGATCCTGTTCGAAAACCGCCGGGCCGGGGCAAGCAAGGTGAACCGCCAGGAAGCCCTCCGATCGATTGGCATGATCCTCTATCTCGGGCTCAAGAATTTCTTCGGGCGATAAGTATCAAAGGGGCGTAACCGGTCGGGCTCGAAGCCTCGAANNTTCGGGACTCAAAACCTCGGCTTGGGGGCGAGCCTAACCGGTTACACCCGTATCAAAGGACGCCCAGGGCGGAAGCTCTGGGATAGAGGCTATCAGGCGAGTGGCAGAAGAAAGCTGGCCCGTCTTTGGGACTTGGTCACACCGGGCCACCACCGACCCGGCCTTTGCGGGAGCCCGCCTTTACACGCCACCGCCCGTTCGGGCAGAATACCGCCGTTCCTTGATCACCGGCAAGGGAGGCCGACCCGTGGCCCGTCCGTTCTGGCTCACCAAACTCCTCGTCCGGTCCAGGATCGCCCGGTTCCTCCCCGTCGCCAGGCGACTCACCGATGGCGGAACGGCCTACCTACGCTACTATTCGGACACGGTACTGGCTGCTCCGACCGAGGAACTCCTCGATCCAGCCTACTTCCCCGGCCCGCCCGGGCCAGACGTGATTGACCTGAACTTACCGGCCCCACGGGTGGAGACCGCTGTCAGCCCCGGCCGGGTGTCCGCTGATCGCCGCGGAACCCCACCTCTCTGGGGAACGACCGACCTCCGGAACGCTCTGGCCGACCTGTTCGTTCGACGGGATGGGCGGGCGGTCGACCCGGAGGCCGAGGTACTCATTACTCACGGGGCGACCGGAGCTTACGCGGCAACACTGGATGCGTTCGTCAACCCCGGCGACCGGGTCGTCCTGTTCGACCCGTCCTCGCCGCTTTTCACGCTCGGAGCGAAGTCGCGTCGGGCCGACATCCGCTGGGTGCCGACCTGGACCGAGGAGGGACGTTGCCGGTATTTGGTGAACGGGTTCGAGCGGGCAATGCGAGGAGCAAAACTCCTCGTCTTGTCAGATCCGGTGAATCCCACCGGAGCGTGCTTCCGACCGGAGGATCTGGAACACATCGCCTGGATTGCGTCCGCCTATGATGTTCTGGTCTACCTGGATGAATCGTTCATTCAATTTCGGTACGATGGCCGCGTGCGATCCGCAGCCATCTTGCCCGGAGCAGAGAAACGGGTACTGACTGCCGGGTCGGTGTCGCAGGGGTGGGGGCTTGGGTCGGTGCGCGTCGGTTGGGTGGCTGGGCCGAAACACCTCATTCGGGCGTGTACGCTCACGGCCAGTTTGTCGGCCCCGTATGTCCCGACCGTGTGCCAGCATCTGGCGGCCCAGGCGGTTGGCCAACCCGACACCGAGTTCGCCCCGACCCTCGACCAGTTCCGCAACCGCCGGCAGTACGTCTACGATCGACTTCGGACGATCGGGCTCGAACCTGAGTGGCCCGGCGGCGGGTACTTTGTGTGGGCTGTGGTGACCGGGTTCAGGCTTCCTGGCCAGACCGGCGATCGTGGACCCTCGCCTGGTCGGACGTTCGCCGAGCGGCTCTTGAAGGAACAGAAGGTACTCGTCGGGCCGGGGTGCATCTTCGGCCCGAGTGGCGGCGGGCACATCCGGATCAGTTTCGCTGCGGACGACGGCCGGTTGCGGGAAGGGCTCGCTCGTCTCGCAGCGTTCGTTACCGGGCTGCGAAATCCGACCGAAGATGGTTCGACTTCCCCTTCGGTGGATGAGGTCGATACACCGGCGGCAGAGCGGCAACCGACCGACGATGCGAAGCCCGTCTTCAGCCGTGTTTGATGGCCTCATCCGGGACGTTGGCCCCCGAACCAGGCATTCGCACCCGAATTCCGCGGCCAACGCACTGGGTATGTGCTGACCGCATTTTCTTCCTTTCCCCATTCTCACTCAGTCTGGATCTGGTATAATTCCCCGTGGGAATGAATACTCACATCCCTCAACCGGGACTCCCCGCACTTCGGAGGTTCGCGTGCCCCGTCCGCCGTCGCTATCCGTCGAGTTACTCCGTACCCTCGTCGCCCTCGTCCGCAACGGGGGGGACGCGACCGTAACTGCCCGCGAGTTACGAATCAATCAGCCGAGCATGTCAAAGCGGTTGAGAGTGTTCCAGCACCCGGGCGGGATGCTCCCGCGAGCCTGGGTCGAGAGGCACGGGCACACCTGGAAGCTCACGACCGACGGTGAGCGGGCCTTCCCAGCCGTCCAGGAAATCATCCGTCGCTACCGGCAACTCCTATCCGATCCGGCCTCCGCTCCGGCCGGCCCACTCGTTGCGCTCGGGTGTGGGCAGACGGCTGTCGCAGGCCGCGTCAAGAACGCGCTTGGCCTGTTCCGGAAGGAGCACCCGGGGGTTCGGGTCCGCATCCGGACGCTTCGGAGCCGACAGCGCATCGAGGAGTTGGTCGCCGGTGGTCTGGACCTGGCGGAGGTGAGCCAGGACGAGCCGACGACCCGGCAGATCGCTCGCCGCCCGGTAGTGATCTGGCCGCTCGTTACAGAGCCGCTGGTGGTGGTGGCCGCGACGAAATCGCCCTGGGGTGCAGCCCTGGCAAAGCTCCCCGACGATACTCCGGTGAAGCCGAAGCCACTGGCGAAACTGGCCGCTCCGATGCTCGTTCCGGAGCCAGGCGCAGCCCCGCGGCGAGGGTTCGACCGGGCGATGGCGCGGGCCGGTGTACTGGATGGCCTGAACATCGAACTCGAAACCGGCGGTTGGAGTGTGCTGGTGGGCTACGCCCGGGACGGACACGGGATCGCGGTGGTGAGCCGGGCGGCCGCAGCCGAAGCCAAACCCGGGCTGGTGGTGCGGGAACTGGATCCGAGCGCGTTCCCACCGTCCGAAACCCGGCTCGTCGCCCGGCGGAAGGTCGGCTCGAAGGAAGAGGCCGACCTCTCTCCGGACGGCGAGGCATTCCGTCTGGCGCTGATCGCTGCGGCGGGCGCGGGATGAGCGGGTGTGCTCCAAGGCATGATCAACCTCCTGGGGTGGGGTTAATCATCCCAAAAAGCGCCACCCATGTCCCTGCATTGCAACCCCTCGATTTCTTGGCACGCTGCGCCAATTTCGAGCTTCACGTCCGGCGGGGAAACATCTCCCCTGACTCCCTCGTGCGAACGATGAACATGGAGTTGATTTCAGACTTTAAAGACAAGATTAACCACAGAGACACAGAGNNGAGACACAGAGGACACAGAGAGAAAGCAAAATCCGAGAGAGGAGATTTTGGCTTTTCTCGGTTTTCGGTTTCTCTCTGTGTCCTCTGTGTCTCTGTGGTGAATTTATGCTTTACAAGCTAATATCAATCACAGAGACACAGAGAGAAGACAAATGGCGATGCCGCCTCGGCAGTAGTTCTGATTGCGGCTCTGCCGCGCTGTGCTATCTGTTACCCACGTCCCTGCGCCTTGCACGAAACGCGACTCCGGGCTTTGTTCTGAAACCTCTTCAAGGTAGAGACAGCCGATCTCATAATCTTCACCACGGAAATGTACGTGGTTTTCACTCGCTTCAGTCGCACCGGAACGATCACACCCGTTGCAGACGCAGCGCCAAAGTCTTGGGACAGCAACCGACTTGGCCTTCCGTGCCACTCCTCGGGTTTTAATGCAGGCAACACGACCCCGGAACGGTCTCGCCGGGTGTCATTTCCCGGCCCGGATCTCGGCCGGCACTTTCTCGACTGCACCGGTAGGCGGGTCGATCCCCAGCGCCCAGGCAACCGTCGGGGCCACAATCAACGACGACTCTCGACTGTCACGCTTCCCCAGAGCCGGCACACCGGCACCGTAGACCAGAACCGGGACGTGTGTGTCATATGAGTGCGGCGTGCCGTGGTTTGTCCCCTCCGGGTAATTGATAATCAAGACACCTGGCTTCACAACCCCGATCACCTCCCCGCTTCGGGCCGGGTAGTATGCCAGCTTCACCCGCTCCAAGACGTCCTTCACCTCCTTCGTTGCCGTGGGGGAGACCATTGGGAGTGTGTTCGTCTCGATCTGCTTGCGGGTGAACGCGGTCAGCATGAATGTCCGATTCCCCACCCATTGCGCGACGTAGTCTGCGACCACGTCCGGATCCAGCCCTCGGGCCTGAATCGCTGGCTTGTTCAGGTAGATCCACGGCCATATCCGGTCCCAGTCCTCGTCCGTTCCATCAAACCACCGGGTCGGACCGGTCGGGAGCTTGCCATACGTCTCATCCAGCGCGGCGGTGAGCGGAGGGTAGATGTTCCGGATCGACTTCCGGTCCGCCCCGGGGTACTTGTCGGGATATCGCTTTTGCTCGGGAATCGGACAGATCCCGTGGTCGGCGGTGATCGCCACCGTGTACCGGTCCGCGCCGAGCGTCTCATCCAGGAACTTCAGAAGGTCGCCGACAAGTTTGTCCGACCGCAGGGTGACATCCAGAACTTCCCAAGAGTCCGGACCCCAGTAGTGCCCCATCAGGTCGTTCGACGAAAAACTGACGCACAGTAAGTCGGGCGTCTCCCCTGCTCCGAGTTTCTCCGAAACGATCGCCTTTTTGACCAGCTCGAAGAGTAACTCGTTCCCGTAGGGTGAGGTCTCGACTGCCCCGTAATACTCCTGGCCGATCTCCTTCGCCTCTCCCATCGAATGTGGGAAAACTCGCTTCTGCTTGTACCCGTAACCCTCGTGGGTGGCGTCGTCCGGACCGGCGAGGCGATTGTAATCCAGGTCTGGTCGGAACTGCGTCCACTGCTTCCCGAACCACCGGTCAGCCATCCGGGCCGCGTTAAACTCCGCGACCCAGGGGTGGACCGACTCGCGGTAGTACGTGTTGGTGTGGAACTGCCCATCGCGAGTGTCGAAGCAATAGGCCCCGGATGGCTTCTGCCCCCCCATCAGCGTGGTTGTCCGATCCTTGATCGACAGGCTAAACGCCCGGCCTTTCCCCTCGGTCGCAGTCCGAAGTCGGTCGGCCACTGTTTCGGCGAGCAGTCGCTCCGGGGAGAACCCGGTCGCGGCCCCGCGGCTGGGCTTTCCGCTCCCCGTGGGAATCGGGGGAACCATCTCCGTCGGGTGGATCGGCTGACAACAATACACCCGGGCCGCAGCGTTGCGGTCGTACCAGTCGTTCTCAATGATCCCGTGAACCGACGGCGGAGCCCCAGTCGCGATCGAAGCGTGCCCGGGTCCGGTGGAGGCACAGGCGTAGGGGAGGTGGGTATTGCTGTACCAGACCCCGTTCTTCTTGATCCGCTCGAAGCCGTCCGGGCCGAACTGTTCGGCCCAGCGCGAAAGGTAGTCGCCGCGCATCTGGTCGAACACCACCAGGACGACCAGTTTCCCCTGAGACTTTCCGCTGGTGCCTGACCCCGAACCGCCACCATTTCCTCCGGGTTGATCGGAGTGGTCCTGGCCACGTTGATACAGGAACCACCCGCCGACCACGAGCCCGACGATGAGTGGGAGGAGGATCAGGCCAAGGCGGATGGAACGGGGCATGAGAGCAGTCCTTCCAGCAACAGAGGCCGATCAGGGCATCACCCGTGGTCGACCGGTCACTTCCCGTTATCGGGTCGCAGTCTTTTTCGGACTTTCGTCTTTCGTGTTTTCGTGATTCTGGTCGGCGGGTTACTTCCCGTCATCGGGCAGCACTTCCCACTTCTCGCCGAAGAACCCGGCCCGGACGATCTTGCCCGGGTAGCGAGAGTTTGACGGGGTGGTAATGTCAACCACTGCGTAATCGGGCAACTTCGGCACTTGCCTTGCATTGTTCAGATAATCGTACTCGCGGAACGTGAACCCGCTGTTGAGCACCACATACTTCGACGGGTTCAACGGATTCGGGTAGATCAACACCGGGACGTGCGTACCAACCGGAGAGGTTCCTGCCCCCTCCGTCACGCCCTTCTCGGTCCAGTTGATCGGGAGCTTGTCGGCGATCTTCGCGAGCACCGCGTTGCTTGTTGGGTCGCCCCAGAGGATCAGGTTGCTGGTCTTGATGTCGTCGTCGGTGATCTCGGTGTCTTTCTTCACCGGGGCGTCGCCGCGGAACTGGCTCCGCCACTGATCAACCGCGTGCTTCATCTCCTTCTCAACCCATTCCCCGGTCTTTGCATTCGCCGGTTGCCTGGTCGGCTTCACCATCACGAACCGATCCAGGAAGGCATCGTCGATTGGCCCCTGGAGACCGTGGATTTTGCGGAGGAGACTGGCGGGGGCTCGCCCGGCAACCGTCCACTTGCCGTCGACCTTGCGGAACTGCCCCTCGCCAACCCCGGTGGCGGATACCCTCAGCAGCAGATCCTCGCTGCCATCAATACGAACCTTGCTGTTCCGATCATAGCCCGGGACCGCGATCGAGAGGGCCGATACGTTTTCGGTCGTCACGGAAATCCGGCCGTCCAGGATCTGGCCGATGACTTTGCCCTGCTGCCAGTGCTTCTCCAGCCCCTCAATCGTGAGCCACCCACAGTGGTTGTACCGCAGTGTGTAGGCGACGAACTTGATCTCCTTCGGCACAGCAGGTTTCCCCTGCGCCACGATCGCATCAATCCGCTTGTTGAGATCCTCCTTCGCCGCCTTCTCATAGCCGTGACCAATCTTTGGGCCGATGATGTGCGTGAGTTCCAGGCCCACCTTTTTCATTTCGCGAGCCATCACGTCGGCAGCCTGCTTCTGCGAATCGTTCTCGCCGCTGTAGGCGACAGTCGGGAGATTGAAGATGTTCAGGGCCGTATCAGTGGCGTTGTACAGGTGCCAGAGCTTTTTCTCATACCATGTCGGATCGAGTTTCTCGTGCTGAAACACCTCAAGAAACTCTGGAGTCTCCGCGAACCCAGCACCTGGCGCATTGGCACACCACAGCGTCGGGTAGTGGACCGCGAATTGCCAGCACGCAGCACCGCCCATGCTGAAACCACGGGCGACGAGCCGATTCTCGTCGATCCGATAGTGTTTTCGGGCGTGCTCCAGGCACTCCAAAGTGTCGATCTCGCCAGCGAGTTTGTTCGCGTTGCAATACCGACCGTAGGGGTGAAGGATCAGTGCGCCCGGTGCCGGAATGATGCCCGATGCGCCCTGTGGATTGGCCATAAAGCTGGCTTCGGACAGCATTTCGCCGCGACCGTGCCACCAGAAATCGAGGCGGTGTTCCGTCTTCGCTGCGAAGTTGTAATCCTTGGGCACGACGATCCAGTACGGTTGCACGCTCCCATCAATCTTCGAGCGGTAGCCGCGGAGCACCGAGCCCGTTTGCGTGGTCCAGGGTGTCTTTCCTTCCTTCAGGGCTTTCGCCCTCGCGATGCCGTCCTTGAGCACCTTCTTGACCGTTGCGCCCGGCTTTGCGTTCTTGCCGTCGTAAATCTCCTTGTAGTCGACCCCCCACCGGACCGCTTTCTCATAGATTTCCACGTCCGGCAGCAGTGTGTGCGTGCCGATGTCCTTGATCAATCCCTGCAGTTCAGCGAGCCCCTTCTGAATCTCCTCGGCATCAGCCAGCGGGAGGGTGATTCCGACTGGGGGGACTGGGCGAACTTTATCCGGGATATTGTCTGTGGGGCCGTCGGCTCGGGCAGTCGCTATGGCGACCGCGGCCGAGGTGAGGAGGAAGGCAGCGACGACGAGCCGACGGTTGCGGGGGAGAGGCGCGAACATGCGTGGTCCTCGCGTGGTCCTATTGGGTAGCGGCCAATTTACGCCGCCGACTGGGCCGGGCCAAGGAGGAAACTGCCGGGCGTCTCTCCTTCCCGGGCTTCTCCGCTAGCGAGCGGTGTGATACAAAAGCTAGTAACAAGTGGCATCCCTCACCCGGGACTTAGACGCCCGACTTTCGGAGGCTTCCAATGGCGTCCACGAAGATGATCGACATCCGCCGTGGCATGGTGCTGAACATGAACGGGCAGCTCTGGTACTGCCTTAGCCGCGACCTGAACACACCCGGGAACTGGCGGGCAATCCTGTACCTCAAGCTGAAGAACCTGACCACCGGTTCCATCACCGACGAACGGGTCCACCCGGACGACAAGGTCGATGTCGTATTCCTGGAAACGAAGGATTACAACTACTCGTACAAGGACGGCGACGACTTCGTCTTCGTGGACGCCGAGACCTACGAGCCGGTCACGCTCAGCGGAGAGATGGTCGGCGACATGATGCAGTTCATGCGGGAGAACGACACCTGCAAGATCACGTTCTACGACGGCAAGGCGCTGTCAATGGAACTGCCCCAGACTGTGACCCTCAAGGTGATCGAGACGGAGCCGGGCATCAAGGGGGCGACAGCCGCCGCTCAGACCAAGGCGGCCACCCTGGAGACAGGGCTCGTCGTTCAGGTGCCTTCCTTCATCACCCAGGGCGAGCAGATCGTCATCCAGACGGAAGACAAGAAGTACCTGAAGCGAGCCAAGGAAGCGAAGTAAAGTTTAAGAGTTTAAGAGTTTAAGAGTTTAAGAGTTTAAGAGTTTAAGATCACAAATCCCGCCGATTGATCTGTGATCTTTAAACTCTTAAACTTTAAACTCTTAAACTTTAAACTACTATCACATGTCGACGGCCCCGCTGATCACCTTGACGACCGATTACGGCGATTCGTCGCCGTATGCTGCGGTGCTCAAGGGGGTGATCCTCACGATCAACCCGTCGGCCCGGGTGCTCGATCTGTCACACACTATCCGGCCCCAGAACCTCCGCCACGCCTGCTACTTCCTCGCCACCGCGATCCCCTCGTTCCCGCCGGAGACGATCCATGTGTGTGTTGTCGATCCGGGGGTCGGGTCGGACCGGGCAGCGATCTACGCCGTGGTCGGCAGGCAGCGACTCGTCGGCCCGGATAACGGCATCTTCACCGGTGTCTTCCGTCGGTTGGGGGGACCAGTGGCCGCTCGTCGACTGACCGACTCGCAGTTCTGGCGACATCCGGTTTCGCACACATTCCACGGTCGCGATATCTTCGCCCCTGTGGCGGCTCACCTCAGTCTCGGCATCGATCCAACCGAACTCGGCCCCGATCACCCAGAACCCGTTGAACTGCCCGCCCACTCGGCGGTTACGTTTGGGAATCGGTGCCAGGGCGAAGTTGTATTCGTGGACGATTTCGGGAACATGATTACGAACATTCCGGCCTCAATGGTGAAGTCTCTGCCGGTGAAGGTGTCATTCGATGGAAGATCGGCCCATCCACTCCGCTGGGTGCGTACCTACGCTGCCGCTGCCCCGGGGGAGTTGGTCTGCCTGTTCAGCAGCGACGCGTTTTTCGAGATCGCCGAGGTGAATGGAAACGCGGCTCGGCGGCTGGGTGTCGGAGATGGAACACAGGTTGATGTCGAGTTCGAGTAACGCGACCCAATCGGATCGCAGCAATCACACGTCGGCCGGAAAAACGCGAATTCATCCTTGAAGTGTGGGGCAGATGTGTTACCCTGCGGCGAATTGGCTGCGCTCGCATGGATCAGGCACACCCGCAACACCTGGGCTCAGTTCCCCAGGATCACGGATTTATTGGACGGAGCCCACCATGTTCGGTTCGTCGGTCCTTGATGTCGCGATCGGACTCGTATTTTTGTACCTGCTCCTGAGCTTACTCTGCACTTCGATCAACGAATTTATCGAATCGCTGTTGAAGAATCGATCAAAGGATCTGGAACGCGGTCTGAGAGAACTGCTGGGTGATCCGCAGGGAACAGGGCTCGTTCAGAAACTGTATCAACATCCCTTGATCAGCAGTCTCTTCCCTAACGACTATAAACCGGGGGGCACGAACCTTCCGTCTTATATGCCCAGTCGACAGTTCGCTCTGGCGCTTCTTGACATCGTCCGCCCGGCGAATGCGATGGGCTGGGGGACTCCGCCACCGCCGGCTCCCACTGAACCGGGGCCGAACCAAACCCAGCCCCGACCCCGTCATCAGGTGTCCGGGGCAGCATTCATGACCACTCCCGGGGTAGCAGAGCCCATCGCGTCCCCCGCAGCCGATGCGGGCGACCCCGGGGCGACTCCTGCCCCGCCGACCCCCGGGGTTTCGACCGCTGACATCATCCCAGACCTGCGGCACGCAGTCGCAAATAATGGCCAACTGGGTGACGGGGTCAAACGGGCCGTCCTGACTCTGATCGATGCGGCAGGGAACGATGTCAATCAGGTTCTTCAGAACCTGGAGGGCTGGTACGATGGGGCCATGAACCGCGTGTCCGAGTGGTATCGACAGCGAACTCGATGGATCAGCCTGGCAGTCGGGTTTGTCCTCACGGTGGTGATCAACGCCGACACGTTTGCAGTCGCGAAAAGCCTCTCCCGCGACCAGGCACTCCGGACCACGATCACGTCATCGGCTCAACTCTACGCGGAGTCTCACGCCCGAGCCCCTGCCCCTGGTGTCGCTCAGGAGGCTGGCAGTCAGCCCACAAGTCCGAAGGGAATGAAAGAGTTGGTCAATGAATTCAACGATGTCCACGAGGTCGGTTGGCCGCTGGGGTGGGATCGCGACGACCGGCGGAAGGTTCCCCGTTCGTCCCAGTTTTCGCCCCCGCAATGGGATCGGTTCGTCGCGGAATGGGTGTTGAAATTCTTCGGATGGGTCATCACCGCGATTGCAATATCTCTAGGTGCCCCATTCTGGTTTGATATTCTCAATCGCATTAGCCCACTTCGGTCATCCGCAAAATCGACTCAACAGAATTCGCCGGAGAAACCAGCCAACGCGTGAAACGACCTCCGGAACCGGGCGGGAAACACCTGCCCGGTCGCATGAGAACCGGTCACTCCACCGTCACACTCTTGGCCAGGTTCCGGGGTTTGTCGACGTCGCACCCACAAAGCAGTGCGATCTCGTAAGCCAGCAGTTGGAGGGGGATTGCAACCACGATGGGTTGAAGGTACTCGGGCACATCCGGGACCGGGATCACATCGTCGGCGAGGGCTGCGACCTCCTCGTCGCCCTCGCTTGCGACCGCGATCACCGGCCCGCCCCGGGCCTTGATCTCCTGCATGTTGCTCATCACCTTGTCGAACACGTTCCCCCGCGGGACCAGGAACACGCTCGGAGTACTCTCGTCGACGAGTGCGATTGGCCCGTGCTTCATCTCCGCGGCCGGGTAACCCTCGGCGTGAATGTAACTGATTTCCTTGAGCTTGAGCGCTCCCTCCAGGGCGGCCGGGTAGAGATACTGCCGACCCAGGTAGAGCACATTGCGGGCGCTGGCGTACTTGGCCGCGATCCGCTTGACCTGCTCGTGACAGCCGAGCGTCTTGCGGAGGGCATCGGGCAGAGCACGCAGTTCGTCGATGAGCCGCTGCCCCTGGAGACTCGACAGGTGCCGGGTCCGGCCGAAATACAAAGCGAGCATCGCCAGCACCGCGCACTGTGAGGTGAACGCCTTGGTACTGGCAACCCCAATCTCCGGCCCGGCGTGGAGATACACGCCACCACATGCTTCCCGGGCGATGCTGCTGCCAACCGCGTTGCAGATCGCCAGCGTGGTGTGACCCATCCGCTTCGACTCGCGGAGTGCTGCCAGGGTGTCGGCTGTCTCTCCGGACTGCGTGATCGCGAACACCAGGGTATCCCGGTTAATCGGTGGGTTCCGGTAGCGGAACTCGCTCGCGTACTCAACCTCCGCCGGCATACGGGCGAGTTCCTCGAACAGGTACTCCCCGACCAATCCGGCATGATAGCTTGTCCCGCACGCGGTCAGGATCACCCGGTCGATCTGGCGGAGTTGCTGGGACGAGAGATTCAACCCACCGAAGTGAGCGGTTGAATCGGCGTCCACGAGCCGACCTCGCATGGCGTTCGCGAGAGTCTCAGGTTGCTCGTAGATCTCCTTGAGCATGAAGTGAGGAAAGTCGCCCTTCTCGGCATCGCCTTCGCCCAGGAAATGGGCAATATCACGCAGCGGCGTGGCGACCGGCGAGAGATCCTGGTCCCGAATTTCCCATTCGTCTCCGCTAAGCACACAGAGTTGCCGGTCGTTCAGGTAGACGACCTTGTCGGCATACCCGGCGAGGGCGTTGGCGTCGCTGGCCAGGTAGGTTCCAGCATCTCCGACCCCGATCACCAACGGGCTACCGAGCCGTGCCCCGACGATCAGCCCCGGGTCGTCCTTCGACACCACTGCCACTCCGTAGGTTCCCTTGACCAGGGCGAGTGCTTGACGGACCGCCGCCACGAGGTCGCCGTGGTAGTAGTGCCCGATCAGGTGGGCCAGGACTTCGGTATCCGTGTCCGACCGGAACGTGACCCCGTCCGCACGGAGTTGGTGCTTGAGGGTGGCGTAGTTCTCGATCACCCCGTTGTGGACGATGGCGATCCGGCCAGATGCGTCCAGGTGGGGGTGGGCATTGCGGTCGGTGGCCCCACCGTGGGTGGCCCAGCGAGTGTGACTGATCCCGTAGCACCCCGGAGCCGGGTGCGCAGACACCGCCTTGGCCAGCTCAGCGAGTCGCCCGGCCTTCTTGCGCAGGTGGAACGCATTCCCCGTTCCCGTGATGAGGCCAGCACTGTCGTACCCCCGGTACTCCAACCGCCGCAGCCCATCGAGCAGAACCGGGGATGCCTCCCGCCGACCGGTGAAACCGATGATCCCGCACATCCGCTGGCTCCTTCCAAATTGGGGCGACCGTGTTGTACCCGTAGTCTCGTCGAGGGGGGAAGGGGAACTGGGATACGGGTGAGGAAACCTAACCCCCCAACCCCCTTCCCTAATACAGGAACCCGCTGAGGCTGTGTCATTCCAGGAGCGATCATCGGNNCTCAACGGGTTCCTGTATCAGAGGGAAGGGAGAGCCAGAGGGTGGGGGGAGGGGTTCTCTCCGGTCGACCTCAAGATCACGCACCACTTGTCCGGATGGGAGGAGGGGACAGAACTCGACTCCCATCCACAGGATGCGGTGTGGTTGGATGAATCGGATCTCGGCCCACCACCGTGAACCCGCAGCCTTCGTAGAACGCTCGGAGGCTCTCGCGACTGGTCAGCATGATGTACGGTGCATGCCGCTGGTACGCCTGGTTCACGGCCTCGGCAAGCAGTGCTGTCGCGACACCGTTGCCCCGCCGGTCCGGGCGGACGACCACATAGTCGATCTGCCAGTTGATCGGGGTGGTGATCAGCAAGAAGCCATCGGCCGCGCCGTTGGGGTCGCGGTGGACAGCCACGAACCGCACTCCCTGCCAGATCGTCAGGAACTTCCCCCGAGTGCGGAACTGGGTCGAAAGCAACTCCCAGAGCGTCTGGCACGCTGGCTCGTCAGTAAGGAATTCCTGGACCGAGAGGAAGTCGACCGGGTGACTGACGGGGGCGGAGTGGGTGGGACGACAGAAGTAGAACAGATTCGGTTCGGGAGCCATCGCGATCTCCGGGTGCTTTGAAACATTCCACCCAGTTGGTATGAGGTCTGTGTGAAGGCAGGGAGAGGATGGGGAGGGAACTCCGGGGAGAATCGCCAGCGGAAGTCGTGTCGCAGGCAACCCTCTCCCATCGGGGAGAGGGTCTCATACAGGAACCTGCAGAGGNNGTTGGGGGGTTAGGTTTTCCCCGCCTCGCCTCTCAGCCGTTCCCAACCCGGTTGGCATAGCCATCCATCGGGAACGAGATCGGGGGTGGGGTGGCTCGATCGAGCAAGCCGTACTTCTTCATCTTCTTGTACAGGGTCACCCGACTCACACCCAGAAACTGGGCCGCCCGGGTGCGACTCTGTCCCGCCTGGTCGAGTGCTCGCAGAATGTTCGCCCGTTCGGTCGTCTCCCGGTTGTGCTTGAGAGTACCTCCAAAGCCACCTCCCAGCGGGATCGGGACGACGGAGGGCTCGGTTCGGGAGTGGACGAGTGGGGACAGATGGTGAGTCTTCAGCTCGTTCCCAGAACTCGTCAGCACTGCCTGCTGAATCACGTTTTCCAGTTGCCGGATGTTTCCCGGCCACGAAAACGCTTCGAGTGACCGGAGGGCTTCCGGACAGACCCCAAAGAGCTTTTTCCCGTATTTCGTCCCGTAGCGGGCGACCATCCCGCGAACCAGGGGGCCGATGTCTTCGGGCCGGTGCCGCAGCGGCGGGAGGTGGAAACTGATCACGTGCAACCGGTAGTACAGATCCCGGCGGAATGTCCCCCGGTCGACTGCCTCGGAGAGATTCCAGTTTGTGGCCGCCACGATGCGGGCGCGACAGGTCTGGGTCTCGTTGCTCCCGACCGGCTCGAATTCGCCCGTCTCAATCACCCTCAGCAGATTCGCCTGGTGCTCCAGCCCGAGGGTGTCGATCTCGTCGAGCAGGATGGTTCCCTCTCCGGCCGCCGCGAACTTTCCGACCTTGGTTGCCTCAGCCCCGGTGAAGGCCCCGCGGGCATGTCCGAAAAATTCGCTGGCGAT
>PLDW01000398.1 GCA_003136315.1 Gemmataceae bacterium
CTCCCCAAGAGTCGCGGAGAGCCGCATTTCCCAGACCCTGTCTGCAAGTGGGGAGTCGATAGCTTGGAAAACCGAAAGGGCCTCTTTGGCGCGGCGAAAGGCCTCGTCTCGCTGGCCCATAGCGTTGAACGCGAGGGCGAGGTTGCCCAACACACTCCCCTCACTGTGCCGGTCGCCGGTCTCACGAGCGATGGCCAGAACTTGGTCAAATAACTGTATCGATTTGCGTGTGTCACCACATTTTTTCCATGCAATTCCCAGATTCCACAATGCATTCGCCTCGGCGCGACGGTCGCCAGTCTCAAGGGCTATTGCCAAGGACTGCTCTTGGAACTCAGTTGCCTTTGGCGCATCCCCGAGAGCCGCCCACGCCAACCCCAGATTACACAGAGCATTCGCCTGAGTGCGACGGTCACCGGTCTCACGGGCTATCGCCAATGACTGCTCATGGAGCTCAGCGGCCTTCGACGCGTCTCCGAAGGCCGCCCACACCAGGCCCAAATTGCCGAGTACACGTCCCTCACCTCGACGGTCGCCAGTCTCCAGGGCGATAGCCAAGTCTTGCTCATAGAACCCCATCGCCTTCCGCATATCCCCCAGTGCGGCCCAGGCATTCCCCAGATTGTTCAGTGTCTGGCCCTCGCCGCGGCGATCGCCGGTCTCACGGGCGATTGCCAAGTCTTGTCCGTAGAACCCGATCGCTGTATTCGGGTCTCCGAGAGCCGCCCATGCATTCCCAAGGTTGCAGAGTGCTTTACCTTCGGCGTGGCGATCACCGGTCTCGCGGGCGATCTCCAGAGCCTGGTCGTGGAGCCCGATCGCCTTCCGGATGTCTCCGAAGGCAGCCCATGCCAATGCCAGGTTACCCAGAGCGTTAGCCTCACTGCGGCGGTCGCCGGTCGCACGAGCAATTATCAGTGCCTGGTTGTAGATATCTGTCGCCTTCCGCATGTCCCCGAGAACTGCCCAGGCATTCCCCAGGCTGTTCAGCGTCTGCCCCTCGCCGCGGCGGTCACCAGTCTCGCGGGATATAACCAAGTCTTGTTCGTAGAAGCCGATAGCTGTCTTCGCGTCTCCAAGGGTCTCCCATGCCATTCCCAGATTGCAGAGTGTCTGCCCCTCACTACGGCGATCGCAGATCTCACGGGCGATTGCCAGGTGTTGCTCGTAGAACCCGATCGCTTTCCTTGCGTCCCCGAGGGCCGCCCACGCCAGGCCCAGGGTGCCCAGCGCATTTCCCTCGCTACGGCGATCGGATAGTTGGCGGCTTGCCGCGACACAAACTTCAAGCCAGCGTACCTTCTCAGAAGCGTGTAAACGCAGATCTGCTGGGTAAACCCCGGTCAAAGCATAATCGCGACACATTTCAGCGGCGAATCTGTCGTCCGCTTTGATCTGAAACTGGTTACCGGCCCACCTCTGCCACCCGCGGATGTTCGCCTCTTCTCGGTCGAAGAGCGCAAGCGCCTGCGATACACCAGCAGAATCCTTCACATACAGTTCATCCGCCTCGGACAGCAACTTCGCATAGTGCCTCGCAGCACGCTCATCAGTCGCACGTTTCTGTTTCCGGCGGTTGATCGGCAGAGGGATGGGGTCGCCGTAGTTGAACTCGCTCATGCGATTAATCCCGTCGTGATCGGGTTCATTAGCCCGGATTATTCATGAGTCAGACAACAAGCGGCATAAAACTTGGATGGGATACGATTTACACCCATCTTACCCAAACAGTGTGCTCTAGCATGAAATCACGGTAACCCCCGCACTGTGAAGGAGTTGCATCAACAATTCTTTGCATGATGAATAATCCGGGTTAGATTGTGAGTACGTTAAGCGGCAGCGTGATCAGGTTTGGTTACGCCACGCTGTAAGAGTCTGCTGACCGGCTTCCGAGTGCTGAGATTCGATGAGGTGAAGGATTATAAGAGCGTGCGTTCCAAAAACGCAACCAGATCCTTCCTGTGCAGAAGATCAATTAGCTCTTGTTGCGCCACTGGGCGATGGCTTGTCGGACGATATCAGCTTGAGGATGGTTAATGCTTATGAAAATGTCAAGAGCGTGTTCAGCTTGTGATACTGCTTGGTTACATCGGCCCAATGAGTTTAATGCTAGAGCAAGATTGAACGATGTGGCACCTTCAGTCCGTGGGTCACAAGTCTCCCGTGAGATGGCCAAAGCCTGCTCGTAGAACCCGATGGCTTTCTTCGCGTCACCGAAGGTGGCCCAGGCAAGGCCCAGGTTATGTAGCGTCTGTCCCTCACCGCGGCGGTCGGCGATCTCGCGTGCGATGGCTAGAGCCTGCTCGCAGAACTCAAGGGATTTACTCACATCCCCAAGATCGGTCCAAGCGCGTCCCTGATGGCGAAGTATCTGTCCCTCGCTCCGGCGGTCGTCGATCTCGCGTGCGATGGTCAGAGCCTGCTCGTAGAACCCGATGGCTTTCTTCGCGTCACCGAAGGCGGCCCAGGCGAGACCCAAGTTGTCCAGCGACTGCGCCTCGCCGTGGCGGTCCTCGATCTCACGGGCGATGACCAATCGCTGTTCGTAGAATCCGATGGCTTCGCCAGTGTCCCCGAGTTCACTCGAAGCAGCCCCCAAGTTGTTCAGAGCCTGCCCCTCCCCGCCGCGGTCGGCTATCTCACGAGCGATGGCAATGGTCTGGTTATAGAGCCTCATTGCTTTCTTGGGATCCCCGATCGCTGCCCAACAAGCCCCCAAGTTGTTCAGAGCCTGCCACTCCCCGCGACGGTCACCGATCTCGCGGGAGATAGTGAGGGTTTGGTTATGAAATTCGATAGCCTTCCTCACGTCACTGAGTGCCGCCCAACCAGTCCCCAAGTTGTTCAACGCCTGTCTCTCGCCACGGCGATCACCTGTTTCGAGGAAGACTACCAGGGCCTGCTCGTAGAATCCAATCGCCTTCCTTGCCTCCCCAAGGGAGGCCCAAGCGAGTCCCTGGTTATTCAGTGCGGTTCCCTCACCCCGGCGGTCCCCTGTCTGCGCTGAGATGGCGAGATCCTGCTCGTAGAACATGATCGCCTTCCTCGCATCTCCGAGAGTGTACCAAGCGTTCCCCAGGTTGCCCAGCGCGAGCCCCTCGCCATGATGGTCGCCGATCTCGCGGGCGGTGGCTCGATACTGCTCGTAGAACTCGATAGCCTTCCTCACATCCCCGAGAGCGCACCATGCGTTCCCTAAATTGTTCAGCGTGGCCCCTTCGGCTCGGCGGTCGCCGATCGCTTGGGCGATTGTCAATCGCTGTTCGTGGAACCCGATGGCTTTCTTCGCCTCCCCGAGAGCATACCACGCCAAACCCAGGTTGTTCAGCCCAACCCCTTCGTTGTCGCGGTCACCTAGCTGATGGCACGCCAGAATGCACACTTCCAGCCAGCGAATCCGCTCGGCTGGGTGTAAACGGAGATCGGCAAGGTGAGCCCCGCGCAGCGCATAACCGATGCACATCTCGGCCGCAAAGGTGTCATTAAGGTCAGTAGTGAATCCTTGTGCCGCCCATTCCTGCCACCCGCGGAAGTTCGCTACTTCCCGGTCGAACAGCGTTAAGCCCTCTGTTACACCGTTCCCACCCCGGACGTAAAGCCCTTCCAACTCGGACAATTTCTTCGCGTAGTGCATTGCGGCCAGCTTGTCTGACTTGCGTTTCCCCTTTTGCCGGTCGATGGGCAAGGGAATCGGGTCGCCGTAGTTGAACTCACTCATGCGAAGAGCCCTGCCGCAATTGGCTTCATCAGGTCGTGCAACTTATACTGAAATGTCCTCTCGTCAAACAGCACCAGGCTGCGGTCCACCAACTCCGATAGATCTTCCAGAACTGCTTCGTCCCCGGTGTCAAGATCCCAAGCTGCCGCGGCGGCATCTGCTGCGAAGTCCGATGGCCAGTCCGCCAGGAAATGCCAGCGCGTCGCGAGATCAACGTTATCCCGCACCAGTTGCGCCGAACTCAGTTTCAGTACCGCCTCCACATCCTTCTGGGGGTCGTCCCCGACTTTCAGCCAGCGAAGCCGCTCCTTGTTCAATGCCTCAATGTACCTGCCGACTGTCCAGCCCTCCTTCAGACGCAGGAAGTCGCCCGCCACGCGGCGAGTGCCCGGCCCACGTCGGCAGCGGCAGCTGGGTCGACCGGGCAGAGCAGTTCCAGGGCGGACAGTGCGAGTGCGACCGCCTCGGTGCCTCGACCGGTCCGGTGAGTAACGACGGCGAGGTGAAACGTAATCAACCCCTCGCCGCGCGGATTGCCGGTGGGCCGGACAATGCCGAGGGCCTGTTCGAAGTCGGCGGCGGCGGGTGCGTGTTCGCCCAGTTCGAACCGGGCCAGCCCGAGGTTGTCCAGCGCGGTGGCCTCGCCCCTCAGGTCGCCGGTCGCCCGGAGGCTGGTCAGCGCCTCTTCGTAGAACGCGATCGCCGTCCGGACGTCGCCGGCCTGCTTCCAGGCCGCGCCGAGGTTGGACAGCACACCGCCCTCGGCGCGCCGGTCGCCGGTCTCACGGGCAACGGACAGGCGTCGCTCGTAGAAGTCGATGGCCCTGGGGACGTCTCCGAGCGACAGCCACGCGTTGCCGAGGTTCCCGAGCGTCATCCCCTCGCCCCGCCGATCACCCGCGGTCCGGGCGGTCGCGAGGGCTTTCTCGTAAAGATCGACGGCCGCCCTGAACTCGCCGAGCCCGAACAGCCCATTCCCCAGACTCCCCAGCGCGTTCGCCTCGCTGCGCCAGTCACCCGTTCTGCGGGCGACGGCCAGCCGCTGCTCGTAGAAGTCGATGGCCTTGCGAACCTCGCCGCGGGCAAACCACGCGTTGCCGAGGTTCCCGAGCGCGTGCCCCTCGCCCTCGTGGTCGCCCGTTTCGCGGGCGGCGGCCAGCGCCTGCTCGTGGAACGCGATCGCCTCCCGGCCGTTGCCGAGTTCGAACCGGGCCAGCCCGAGGTTGCTCAGTGCACGCCCCTCGCCCCGGCGGTCGGCCAGTCGGCGGGACGCGGCGACGGCCTGCTCTTGCCAGACGACCCGAACGCGCGGGTGGAGGCGGATGTCGGCGGGATACGAGCCGGTCAAGGCGTACCCCCGGCAGAGTTCGGCCAAGGCGAGGTCACCCAGAGTGGCCTCGAACGCGCGACCGACCCACGCCTGCCAGTGCCCGACGTTCCCAGCCTCGCGGTCGAACAGGGCCAGGCTCTCGCGGACGCCGTCCGCGTCCCCGCGCAGGTACAGGGCGTCGGCGCGCGCCAGAACGCTCAGGAAACTCTTCGCCGCCCGCCGGTCCGAGTCGCGTTTCTCTTTGTGACGGTCCAGACCCGTCGGGTGCAGGCCACCCCAGACGAACTCGCTCTTCGGGTTGGTTTCGGTCATGCTGCGGTTCGCATTAGGTCGGAGGGGCGGCTGAGCAGCAGGCGGACGGAATTCGGGTGCAGGACACCGGCTCTCAACCCGGGGGGGCCGTTGCCGTGTCGCTCGTTTCTTGTCGGGCGGCATTTGTCACGGCCGACAAGCCCTCGGAGGCGGCAGCTTCAATACGCCGATCACCGGTCTGCCGGGCCAGAGATAGGGCGAGCGCGTAGTGGTCCGCCGCCCGCACCCGCTCGCCCGAGGCATAGAGGAGGCCGGCGATATTCGTCAGCGTGGCCGCTTCGAACCGCTTGTCTCCCGACTCGCGTGCGAGGGTCAGCCCCCGCTGGTAGCAGTCCATACCGCCCGCGGCGTTGCCACCGTACTGCAGTGCGTTCCCCATGTTGGACAGGAGTTGGCCCTCGGCTCTGTGGCTTTCGATCGCCCTGGCAATTGCGACAGCCTCCTCGTAATAGGGGATGCTACGGAGATGGTCGCCCCGACTCGCGAGCGTGTTCGCCAGGTTGCCGAGGGCGCGGAGGACGGCCAGCGCGTCGCCCGTGTCCCGGGCCACTTTCAGAGACCGCTCCTGAAAGTCCGCGGCCTTGTCATAGTCGCCGAGGGCGCGCCACGCGTTCCCCAGGTTCCCGAGCAGTTGCCCCTCGACCGCGCGCTGCCCTGTCTGCCGCGTCAGGGGCAGCGCCCGATCGTACAGGGTCACCGCTTTCTCGCTCTCGCCCAGCGCGGCGTACCCGTTCCCGACGTTGTTGAGCGCGACCGCTTCTCCACGGGCGTTGCCCGACTCCCGACAGATGCGGAACGATTGCTCGTAGTAGCGAATGGCGTTCTGGACTCGCCCGAGGTGCATCGCCGAGGCCCCGAGGTTGTTCAGCCATAGTCCTTCGCTGGAGCGGTCACCGAGTTCGCGGGCGACGGCGAGAGCTTGCTCGTGGTACTCGACCGCCCGCGTGGCGTTGCCGAGGGCCGTCCACGCGTTCCCCAGGTTCCCGAGTGCCGCCCCCTCACCGCTCCGGTTCTTCAACGCCCGAAACGCCCGAACGGCCACCTCCGACCAGCGGATCCACTCCCGCGGGGGCAGTCGGACCTGGTACAACTCGGAACCGACGGTGGGGTAATGCGCGGCCAACGTGCGGGTGGTGGGATCGTCCGGGGCGGCGCAAAACCGGTCGGCGCTCCACTGTTGCCACCGGCGGACGTTCGCCGCCTCCAGGTCGAACAGGGTCCGGGCGTCGGTCTCCCCGGCCCCGTCGCGCCGGTACAAATCGCCGGCGCGGGTCAGCACGTTCAGGTAGTGAAGAGCGGCCCGCTCGTCGGTCCGCCGTTTCCGCTCGCGGCGGTCGATCAGCAAGGGGTGCGGGTCGCCGTAGTTGAACTCCGTCATGCGAACAGCCCGGCCGCGATCGGCTTCATCAGGTCGTGCAGCCGGTATCGCCGCGTCCGCTCGTCGAATAGCACCAGGCTCCGGTCTACGAGCTTGGCTAGGTCGTTGACCACGCCGGAGAGTTTCTGTTCCATGTCCCACGCGGCCGCCGCGGCGTCCGCCCCGAAGTCCGCCGGCCAGTCGGCCAGGAAGTGCCACCGGGTGGCCAACTCGACGTCGTCACGGACGAGCTGGGCCGAACTCAACTTCAGGACCACCTCTACGTCCTTCTCAGGGTCTTCCCCGACCTTCAGCCACTGCAGCCGCTGCCGCTCGTCCGTCAGCGCCGCGACGTACTCCCCGACCGTCCACCCGGCCTTCAGCCGGATGAAATCACCGGCCACTCGCAGCCCCAGCGGAAGAAACCCGCACAGCTCGGCCACCGCGCGCAACTCGGCGTCGGTCCCACGGGTCCCGACGATCCCTCGGAGCAGTTCCAGTGATTTTTCGGGCGAGAGCACGTCGATCTGGACCAGCGCCACCCCGTCGAGGGCAAGGGTCTTGCGGCTGGTGATGATGAACCCGACCGGCGGCGGGGCGGAGATGAGCTCCTTCACCTGGGGCTCGTCCGCCGCATTGTCGAGCACGATCAGTGCCCGTTTCCCCGCCAGGGTGCTCCGGTAGAGGGCGAGTAGTTCCGCATCGGACTCCGGCAGTTTCGAGAGTTCCGGGCGGAAGGCGCGGATGATCCGGGCCATAGCCTCGGCCGGCACCACGGGCGCGCCCCCCTTGAGCGTGACCCCCTGGAGGTCGAGAAACAGTTGGGCGTCCGGGAATTGAGGCTTAACTTCGTGGGCGACCCGCACGGCCAGAGTGGTCTTCCCGACCCCGCCCATGCCGCGGAGCGCGGACAGCCCGATGCGCCCACCATCACCGCGGAGACGGTCGATGATCTCGCGGAGTTCGGTCGCCCGGCCGACGAAGTCGTTCAACACCTTCGGGAGTTGGAACAGCCGCGAAAGAGGATCTCCGGCTGGGGGTGGCGGAGGAGGGGGCGATGGAGGCGGTGAGCTCGCGCCCTCTGGTCGTGGCGCCCCGGGTGCGGCGGAGAGGAGTACGGGGAGTAGCTTGAACAGCACCTCGGCTGAGGCGCGGGCGGCGAACGGCTTGTATCGGTCGTCCTTGCGCGGGTCCGCGTGGTCCATAACCCCCTTCACGACCACCCACCCGGGAATGTGGAGGCGGTGGGCGATGCTCCCGATCGTCGCCGCCTCCATCTCCAGCCCGAGCACGGACCGCACCCCCCAGTCCTTGAGGTGGCCCCACGTCACCCCGTCCTTGACCACCACGTTACCACTCGCGATGGGGCCAACCTTCACCCGAAACGGGAGTTGTTTGGGGGCGGCCGTGGCGAAGAAGAGCGTCTCTTCAACCCGGGCATGGCCTTTGTCCGTCAGGATGAGTCGCAGGCCCTCGCGCCGGACAAGTCCGTTCTTCTCCAAATCCCGAACGCGGCTCTCCCACGTCTTGCCCGGGAAATACCGCGGACGGGCTGGATGCTTTACCGGGTCGTCACCGGCGTAGAGGCGTTCCAAGATCCAACTCCGCGCCTCTGCCGCGGAGGCTTTTCCGTAACTCGGCAGTCCGACGACATCAAACTCTTGCGCGGCGCGTACCCAGGCGTCCGCCATCGGGTACTGGCGGTGGTCCCCCTCGACTCCGCCCTCCTTCCGCTTCCCCTCGTCGTAGGCGTACGTCATCTCGGCGACGATCACGTCCCCGAGGGCGACGTCGCCCGGGTTGCCCGCGCACACGCCGCACATCGCCAGGCAGCGCGGCTTGAGCTCGGTCGCCAGTCTGGAGGCGGTCGGGGACGTAGCCGTGCCACCCATTCTCGTCGGGCGGGCCAGTGCGACGGTCAGCCCGCCCGCGGTGTAGCCTCCCAAGAGGTACGGCGTCGGAGTTCCGGCACCGCGATCCTCCCACGCGGCAATCCCCACCCCGGCGCGGCCTGCGGCCAGCCCCGCGGCCCGGGACGCGTCGTGCTCCTCCTGCAGCGCCGTGATGATAAGGACGTCGATTCCCGACATACGACCTCGGGGTTAATGTTCCGACGGAATGCCCCGCCACACGGCCAGCGTCCGCCGGATCTCGGCGGCTCGCGATGACCGGATGGCCTCGAAGATCTCCGCAGCCCGCTCCGCGTGCAAGATGGCCCGGTCGGATTCTCCGAGTCCGTGGAGGGCGAGGGCTAGGTTGAAGGCCGCCGTGGCCTCGCTGTTTCGGTCCCCGATCTCACCGGCCAGGGCAAGGTTCTGTGCGAAGTACCCGGCGGCACGTGACAGTTGGCGTGAGCGACCGAGTGCCGCGCCGAGGTTGCCGAGCACCTGTCCCTCGGTGCGGCGGTCGCCGATCTCCCGCGCGATCGCCAGCGCCTGCTCGTATCGTTCGACTGCCTCTTCCAATACGCCCCGGGCCGCGCAGGTGACGCCCCAGTTGTTGAGTGCCAGTCCCTCGCCGCGGCGGTCGCCGATACCCCGGAAGAGGTCTGCGGCCCGCTCGTGGTACTGGGTCGCTGTCCCAAACTCCCGGAGGTCGCACCACGTGGAGCCGAGGTTGTTGAGGGCCTCGCCCTCGGTCCGGCGATCGCCGATTGCTACGGCCACTGCCACGGCTTGGTCCAATAACCCCGCCGCACGGCGCGGCTGCCCTTGATTTTTCCAGGCGATCCCGAGGTTGTTTAACGCGCGCCCTTCGCCCCGACGGTCGCCGGTGCCCCGGGCGAGGGTCAAGGCCTCCTCGTGGTACTGCACCGCCTGTCGGAGGTCCGAAAGGGCCGACCACGCGTTCCCCATGTTGGCCAGCACGGTACCCTCGGTCCGACGGTCGCCGACCTCTCGGGCGATCGTCAGCGCCTGCTCGAGGAGTTCGAGGGCTTCCCGTGTTTGCCCGCACCGCTGCCGGGCCGAACCGAGGTTCGCGAGTGCGCCCATTTCCGCGCGCCGGTTGCCGAGTCGGCGCCCCGCCGCCAAGCCTCCCTCAAGCCAGCGGATGCGTTCGGCGGCGGACAAGCGCAGGTCGGTCACGTCCACCCCCGTGAGCGCGAAGTCACGGCACATTTCCGCGGCGAACGTGTCGTGGGGGTGAGCGGCGAACGTCCGGGTGGCCCACGCCTGCCAGCGGTCGAAGTTCGCCATCTCAAGGTCGAACTGATCGAGCCCTCTGGTCACGCCGTCCCCACCGCTCATGTAGAGGGCACCTACCGCACCGAGCCTCCTGGCAAAATGCCGTACGGCACGCTGGTCCGACTCGTCTTTCTGCTTCCGGGGATCGATAGCTCGGGGATGAGGACCGCCCCACTTGAACTCAGTCACGCGGCCTCCCTTCGCGGTCGGGATACGCGACTCAAAACGCTCTCTGCTGATTGTACACACGATGCGCGGAGGATTGTGGTGCTTGACGCGTTCGGGAATTGCACATCGCCGCCCCTCCAGTGGCCTTACGGCACAGTCCCGCCGCAGCGGCCGCCTGCTGAACCTTTACGCCCGAAAAATACCATAAGTGCAGCCGCTGTCGGTTGCAACCGTCAGGTTCGGTCTGCGTGGCCTGATGCCAATTTTGACCGATTTGGCCACGCTTTCTCGCGTATGGCTCCTGGCTGTAAGAAGTTGAGCTACGGCTACGGAACCGAAGGTTATAGGTTCGAATCCTATTGGGTGTACTCGAGAAAGGCCTGGCAAACCGGGCCTTTTTCGTTTCTCTGAAGATCGCCTCGACGCCTTCCGTACCAAATTCCGTACTAAACTGCCCGAGAATGGCCCGAAATTGCCTCGTCAGTCCTTGGGAGTGTGCTCCGAGCGGAGCATCTCGCCGAGGAACCAACGGGAGGCGTCGCCCTGGCCGATAATCGCCATCAATGCTGGCAGACCGGCAACTGCCAAGTGGTCCGTCAGCCAGGTGAAGACCGTGAGGTCGTCCATGCTCAGGTCGCAACTGCAGCGATCCGGGTGCGAGTGCCACTCGCCCACGTACTCCAGTTGCCCGGCGGTTCTCTGGGTCAAGTCGGTCACGCGGCCTGAGAGTCCTTCGCTCCCGCGAATGTAGAGAGTCGGCCACTCTTTGCTGTCAGGTGGGGACGGGATCGTATCAACCACGTAGACCGTGCGCCGCGTGAGGTCGTACATGCCAAGGAGCACGCCCCCGGTTTCGTTCGGCAGCCTGTCTGACCGCAACCCCTTCAGTCGGGCGACGAGCCACTCGTCAATCACCAGCGTCCAATCGCCGAGCACAATCCGCCGCACCGGATACACGGGCAAGGTCAGGATCGACACCGCCATCGTCGTGGGGTCGGCGCGCCAGACGCGGATGGTTGCTTCGGTCGAGGCGCGGACCACACGGACGGCTTGCGAGCCCACAGCCGCGTGCAGCGCGACTAGTGCCACATCGCGGAAACGGCATAGCACCACAACTAGAAATAGCGTATCTTGCCTGGTTCCTCGATTGTGAGGCGGGGGATCGAGCAATGGCAGGGAAGGCCGCCAAGATTGTTATTACTGCACTCTGGCGAAAAAGT
>PLDW01000485.1 GCA_003136315.1 Gemmataceae bacterium
AAGGGGGGGCAGGGGGGGTCGATTGGCCAATATAGCAGAATTACGACACGTGTTCATGCAACAGTCCCTACTTCGCTGCCTTCCGCGGTCGGGCAACGTGGGTGGCGGCCCCGTAGGCCAACTCGGCGCTCTCCATGACCGTCTCGCTCAGGGTGGGGTGCGGGTGGATGCTTTCGAGAACATCCCGGGCGACCGCACCCATCTCGATTGCCAACACGCTCTCGGCGATCATCTCACCGGCACCTGCACCGCAGATCCCGACACCCAACACCCGCTTGCTTTCCGAATCGACCAGCATCTTTGTGAGCCCCTCGGTTCGGGCGATGCTCACCGCCCGGCCACTCGCCGCCCACGGGAACTTCAGCACATCATGCGGCACGTTCTGAGTCTCCGCCTCCTTCTGGGTCAGACCGGCCCAGGCGATTTCCGGATCGGTGAAGATGACCGCCGGAATGGCTCGCGGGTTCCACTCGGCCGGCTCCCCCAGCAGCACCTCGACCGCCACACGGGCCTCGGCCGTGGCTTTGTGGGCCAGTCCTGGTTCGCCTGCTATGTCGCCAATCGCCTGGATGTGCGGAACATTCGTCCGCCGCTGGCGGTCGACCCGGATGAACCCCCGGTCGTCCTGCTGCACCCCGGCCTTGTCGAGACCCAGCCCGGCAAAGTTCGGCCGACGGCCGACCGACACCAGTACCCGGTCGAACGTGACCGCGCCGGGAACGTCTTTCCCCTCCAGGGTGGCCACGATCCCCGCGGGCGTCGCCTCCAACTTCGCGACCTTGGTGCTCAGGTAGATCGGCCCGAACTCGGCCCGGAGTTTCTTCTCCAGGGGGGCGACGAGGTCGCGGTCGGCCAGCGGGAGGAGGCCGTCAAGTGCCTCCACCACGGTGATTTTCGTCCCGAGCGCTGCGTACACGGACCCGATCTCCAGTCCGATGTACCCACCCCCGATCACCAACATTGTTTTCGGGACATCGGGGATCAGCAGCGCGCTGGTACTGTCCATGACCCGGCCATCGCCGAGTTGCCACGGCTTGGGAATGACCGGGACGGAACCCGTTGCAATGATGGCATTTCGGAATTGGATCGTCTGCGGTTGCTCGCCAGTCACTTCGACTGTGTGCGGGCCAGTGAATGTGGCATGACCCTTGACCACCGTGACCCCGCGACTCTTCGTGAGTTGCCCGATCCCACTGGTCAGCTTTCCGACCACTTTCTGCTGGACGAAGGCACGGAGTTTGTCGAGATCCAGCTTCGGCTCGCCGAACGTGAGCCCCCAGTCGGTTGCCTCGTGGGCTTCGCGGATCAGTTTCGCAACGTGGAGAAGGGCTTTCGACGGGATGCAGCCACGGTTGAGGCAAACTCCTCCGAGTTTCGGATCCTCATCGACGAGGGTCACCGGGATACCGTGATCGGCAGCATGGAGGGCAGCGGGGTAGCCACCGGGGCCACCGCCGATGACAAGCAAGGACACTTCGCGGACGTCGGGCATGGAACCTCTCCGGGAAAGACGGGGTCTCCTCGCCGCCCGGGGTGCAGAATCCCACTCGCCGACCATCTGCTCGCGTCACAGTGCTGCGAAGGATGGCCGGGAGGTTCCACCCGGATCAGTCGCGGACGGCCCCCCGTTCGCCACCGGAATTGTAGGGCTGGCGGCTAATCAAAGCTCCCCCCGCACCGTCCGAGTCGCCTCCCCAGTCGCCGCTACCAGGTTTGTGGGTGCCACGGNNGTCCGCCCGTGCAACGCCTTCACGGGCGGACTAGCCGCCCGTGGCACCCGATCCCGCCGGTCGATTTTCTCCCGCCGCCAGCCCAATCCTTCTCCAGAATCGCGATCGAGAACTAAGGCAGATGCCAGGAAATGACCGACCACGGACGGGTGGCCGGGGTTGAGTCCTCGAAACCCCGCCACGCCATCCCCACGCAGCCGGGGTTTCGAAGACTCAACCCCGGCCACACNNGTTTGATCGGCGAAAAACACGTGGTTGATCTTGGATGAGTTCTAATCAAAGCTCCCCCCCGCGCCGTCCGAGTCACCGCCCCAGTCGCCACCACCTGTGTCGTCGCCACCGATCGCGCCCGTGCCAAAGTTCCCGGTTGCTCCTTTGAACCCGGACCCGAAGCCACAAAAGACCAGGCAGCCCCCGAACACCAGGGCCTTGGTCGCATTCTTACCTTCTCCGTTCCAGCCGAGGACGACCAAAGCGATCCCCAGGCCGACCATTGCGAGCCCGCCGAGGAGATAACCGACCCTCTTCAACCCATCCCCGCCACCGGACGATCGGACCGACCGCCGCCTGCGCGGTCGCCGTCGGCGCGGGCGGTCGTCTTCGTCATCGTCTCGCTGCGGCTTTCTCCTCGGTTTCGCGCTCCCCACATCCGCCAGGGCGTAGCCCTTGGCCTCATCCCGATCGGGCTTCTTGCTTCCACGGGAGTTGCGGTCCGCAGGGGAGTCCACCGGTCTCGCGCGCACGCGCGTGACCGGCGATGAGGACACACCGGGGGTGGTTGCGTCGTCCACAACTTCAAACACGGGTTCAGCAGCGGGGGCTTCCGCGATCTGACCGCACACCGGGCACCGAATCCGCCGGCCGGCGTACTCGTCCTTCACCTGAAGCGTCTTGCCGCAGACACACGAGATGGTGATCGGCATGGCCTGACTCCTCGTTCACGCCGACCATTCCCTTGATCAAGGCGATCAGGTCGACGATGAACAAGACTGGGGGAGAGAAAAGATCCGGTCGGCGGCCAGGCAAGTGACCCACCCCCGACCCCACCGTTCAGAACAGGTTGCTCGAGTCCAAAGCTCGTTGGCTTCTTGTCGGTCTTATTCGGTTTCGGCTTTTTCTTCCAGGTGCGTTCGTCTCCAGGCGTGCGACCAGAGGGAGACTGACCACCCGTCATGGACAGCCGGGCCGCCACGGAGGGCGGCCCCTACATATCCTGATGTAGGGGCCGCCCTCCGTGGCGGCCCGGAGTGGGCAAGCCCCAAAACCGGGTAGACTTTTTCCTGCCGAACGCCTTAGTACCCCGGTCTTTGCGATGGCGCCAGGGCCGGTCGTCTTCGTCACATCTGGTTGTTCTTCAGTGGTGTGTCGTCTTCACCGACCACGCGCGATCACTTTCTTCGTTCAGGTCACAAAAAAACTCATCTCCGACCTCACTTCGTCTTCTCATCCGAACCACCCGACTCCTGCTTCGATCGTGACCTAGTTTTGAGACAGATCGGCGGGCCTCGACTCGGGGCGGGAGACCCACTCGCTTCTCCCCGACCGCGCCATTGCTGCGCAACCCGCCCACCGCAGTCCGCGCGGTTCCGGCCGAGAATGTCCCTGACCCGCCCGACCCGAACCGGTTCGAGGGTGTCATCGTGGCGATCACTTGCCCCCACTGTGCTCACACTATCCATCTGAAGGCTGCGAAGCCGGGTCGGTATCGCCCCCGGTGCCCAAAATGCAATCTCCCTTTTGCACTGACCGTCCCCGATGACGCCGCTGCCGTGTGGGAGGTCCGGGCCATCTCCGGTGTGACAAACGCACCGGTAGACCACTCTCGGACAATCTCCAATCGAACTC
Source organism: Gemmataceae bacterium (assembly GCA_003136315.1). Classification (GTDB taxonomy): domain Bacteria; phylum Planctomycetota; class Planctomycetia; order Gemmatales; family Gemmataceae; genus Urbifossiella. The sequence goes on from PLDW01000485.1 coordinate 3,576, forward strand.
CTGTGGCAGGGCACACCCCGGCGAGTGCGCGCAGTTCTCCCTCTCGGGTTCCGGTCGTTGTGGGTTGTCCTGACGGACAGGCCGACCCAGTGGCACCAGTGGACTCGGGTGAGCCGTATTCCAGTTCTCACCTGTTTGGACCTCAGTGTGATTCGGCACCCCGCAAGGTCAAGTCGGCCTCGCCCTCTCCTGATGGAGTCGCTCCTGACCGGTCGTCGGCTGACGAGCCGGAAGAGGTGGAGGAGTTTGCGATCCCAAAGACCGAGGTCCGGGGCTACCGGATTCAGCGGGAACTCGGCCGTGGTGGGATGGGGGCGGTGTATCTCGCACAGCAGCTCTCGCTCGACCGTCCGGTCGCCTTGAAGGTGATGTCCAAACGGTGGGCCAGTGACCCCACGTTTGTCGCGCGGTTCACCCGCGAGGCGTACGCGGCGGCCCAACTCAGCCACCCGAACATCGTTCAGATTCACGACATCGGGGAGGTCGATGGGGCCAGGTTCTTCAGCATGGAATACGTCCCTGGGCGATCCCTGGCAGAGGTTCTCAAAGCCGATGGGAAACTCGACCCGGAGACCGCCGTGGGCTACGTCCTCCAGGCCGCACGGGGGCTCCAACATGCTCACGACCGGGGGATGATCCACCGGGATGTCAAGCCGGATAACCTTCTGCTCAACGACCAGGGGCTCGTCAAGGTCGCCGATCTCGGGCTGGTCAAAACAACGGCGGCCGAACCCGAGCCCCCGATCGATCGGGCATCTCTGTCCCCTTCCGAATTCCGCCGTCGAGATACTGGGTTGACCGGAACGAAGATCGCTCTGGGTACACCCGCGTATATGTCGCCCGAGCAGTGTCGAGATGCCTCCACCGTCGACCACCGGGCGGATGTCTACTCGCTTGGTTGCACTCTCTACGTTCTGGTAACCGGTCGGCCACCGTTTGATGGGACGACGGCGATCGAGCTGATGACCAAACACGCCTACGAACCGATCGTTCCACCCGAGCAGATCGTCGCCCGGGTGCCTCAAGAGGTGTCGGCGGTCATCCAGCGGATGATGGCCAAGGGAGCTGACGAGCGGTTTCAGGATATGGGTGAAGTGATCCGGACCCTGGAGGCGTGGCTGGGGGTCCGCCACGCGGGGACGTTCTCTCCGCAGGAAGAGCAAATCAGCAAGCTCGAAAGTTATGTTCTGGCGTTCAACAGTGCGCCCGCCGCGGTTCTTCGGGGGCGACTGGTCACAGGCTTTTTCTCGGTCGCGGCGGTTCTCGCGGTGCTACTCCTGTTTTTTGGGAAACTCGCCTGGGCATCCGGGGTCGTGGGGCTCGTGACCCAGGCCACGATGGCGTATTTCGTGATCGATGGAATCGCCAGGCGAGGCCACTTTTTCACCCGGGTTCGGCAATTCACGTTCGGACTCGGGTGGATCGACGGAGCGATTGGAGTGGCCGGCGTCGGGTTGTACGCGCTCTTGCTTGCGATGTCTGGGGTGTTCTGGGTGTGGGTCGGGGTCGGAGCGGCCGGAGTTGCGCTCGCAATCGGATTACGGGTCTGGCTGGATCGACAGGCCGATGACCAGCGGCGATCTCCGCTTGCGGGATGCGAGAGACTGCTCCGGCGGCTGCGGGTGCAGGGGCTCGGGGAAGACGAGTTGCGTCAATTTGTTGCCAAGTTTGCGGGTCGGCACTGGGAAGAATTCTTTGAAGCCCTATTCGGTTACGAAGCCAAGATGGTTGCCCGCGCCGTGTTATCGCGTGGGGGTGCGGCCGGACCTCGGGAGAAGCACGCAGCCTGGCGCGAACCTCTGTTGGGTGCGATCGCGCGGATCGAACGGAGACGGCAAGAGGTCCGCGAGAGGGCACTCCTCCAGGCCGTCGAACAGGCCCGGCTGATGGCTGGCGGACTGGCTCAGGCCCAGGCCAAGCAGGAAGCCCAGGCCGAGGCCGAAGCCATGGTCCGCCAGGCCGAGAAGGTTCGCCGGGCCGAGGCCGAGCGGGTCCAGGTTGGCCGACCCTCTCGGGGAGGGTCGGCCCCACCGGTCGGGGTCGGCTCGATCACGGGTGGCAGACCCGCGCAGGATTTTGCGTTCGGACCAGAACCGCCCGATCGGATGGGCCGGCTGGTGGGACTGTTCGTCGGCCCTCACGTTCGGGCTGTGTTGGCTTCGATTCTCCTGGCCGGATGCGGGGTGTGGGCGCACCAGAACGGGCTCATCCCGGGGGCAGAGATTCAGGCCAAGGCCAAGGCGGCGGTCGAGTCGCAGGATCTGTCCGGGCTCGAATCTGTCGCAGTGACCCAGGCGGCGCGTGCGACAGAACCGCTCCGGGTGGAGAACGTTCCGACAGCCCTGACGAACTGGGTGGACAGCGTGAATGTGGGGGTGGCGGGGTTGCTCCTGCTCGGCTCGTTGTGCTTCCGCGGGAATCTCATGTCGGTACTCGTCATCCTTGGGGCAGCAGTCGCAGTTGCCGGGCACCAGTTCGGCATCCGAACCGTCGAACCCATCCGCGACTATCACGCCGCCTTGTTGCTGGGTTCGGTCATCGCAATCATTGGATTCCGGACCGGGACACGGTGAGGATGATCGCATCAATGAGTGTCAGGTTGATTGTTATCAACAATTCACCCCCCCTGCCCCCCCATAGANNATCGGCCAATGGATCAGAATTACAACACTTGTTGATGCACCCGTCCTAAGGATGAACGGCCGGAACCGAACCTCCCCTGGCGGGGCTCATTTTGGTTTGGCCTCGTTTTGGACTGCGGCTGTTCGAGCTGTCCGCCACGCGGTCCAGTCCTTCTCGATCAAGTCTGCCAGCGTGCGTGCGGCCTCCTCCAGCCATCCGGCTGG
>PLDW01000086.1 GCA_003136315.1 Gemmataceae bacterium
ATTACCCCAGATTACCCAAAGTTCGCGCTGGCCCTGGCGAGTGGGGTATCGTATTTGTGAGCCAGTTGGCCTGTGGGCATGGGAGTTGACCCAAGATTATTTAACGCGGATCAATGCATTTCCTTAGTCAGCATAATAGCTATTGATCCATAAGTAAACTGCTAGTATATTTATAAGATTAATATATTGCAATGTAGACAATGGCTCAGATTGAACTTAGTATTGATTTCACAAGACTACGATTTCCAACTGATCAACTCACCGTTGGCACACTTCGACAGCAATATCCAGGATCATTCGATAGATCGTCAGTGTCTCCATTTGCATCCCCCTATTTCAATGGTCGAGGGAGTATCGAAGACGCTCTGGGTGGCCTGATAGATTTTGAACGTCGGCTGGCTGTACTCGCGTTTAAGCAGGTCTTAAACCTCCCTTTGAATAGAGATGATGAATCCTACTCGCACGAATCACTCACCGAAAGCATGATTGAGGAGTATGTCCACCTCGGCCTTGCGTTTGGTGACCATCATGCCCAACAACTTATCAGGGACATAGAAACCCAAGTCTTCGCTCAGGCCCAAAGACATTTCCCCCCCGGGTCTCAACCCGCGACTCCGGGCTGAATCCCCATCAGATTTCCCCTGCGCAAATCGAGTTTCGCAGATCTCCCGTCTTCGACCCGTCGTGGTAAAAACCATCGTAGTTACGGTTCCTACGGCTGTCCCCTGCCTGGGACAACCCAGCCTGACAAGCCACCGCAAACCGGACGCCCAGAACCCTATGAGAAACGACCGGCTCGACGCTCGACGGTAGCCGACCTTACTGGCTGTTCCGCCCAGGTGATTTCAACCTGGGACTGGGATCGCCACACTTGATTCACGTTACACCGCCTGGCAGTTCAGCTGAACGGCCACAGGAACTACTGCGCCTGGAGGATGCCATGATCGGCCCAACTGAATCGCTGGAGGAGATGTGCGGTGCCCTTTCCCGGGAACTCCTCGCCATGTTTGAACGCATGCGCACGGATTTCCACGATGCGGAGGATGCCGTTCAGGATGCCTTGGTCGAGTGGTTGATGCGTCTGGCCAACGAGACGGCAGAGGAGGTGAAAAATCCACTGGCCTGGGTGCGAAAAGTCGCAAACCGGGCCACGTGGAGGAGTTGCCAGCAACGGCTCCCCAGCAACCTCGTTGCAGTCATGTCATTTGCGACTTCTTTCCCGGATGAGGCGGAGCGACGCGACGAGGCAGACATCGTCCAGTCCGCCTTGGCCATGCTGCCTGAACTGGAACGGAAGCTCGTGGAGTTCTGCGACATTGAAGAGAGGAGCCTGCGGGAAGCCAAGGAGCAATTTGGCATCAGCCTGCATGAGGTCCGATCAACGCTGACGAAGGCCCGTGCTTGGCTCCATCAGCAACTCCTCGCCCGAGGCCTTGGTCGCGTCATCGCTTGATCCTCGCGAAACGCGCGCATTTTTCTCCTGTTTGTTGCTCAGGTGGCATGGACGGATCGGCGTAACAGCTTTCCAGACAAAGACTAGCGACATTTGTTACTCGCTACGGCTCTCTTCTGGCGCACTCGTGACACACGGGCTCGTGAGGTGCTGAGTCTCAGAGTAACAACGGATACTACCGACGGCTTTGATACGTCCAGCACCAAGCCGCTGCCAGAGATATGCCCCCCGACCTCGTCGATAACGACATGATTACCCAGGCAGTGGCTCCTAAGTTGGCCGGTATGACCGTAGACTCTGTTCGCCGACGACAAACAGTTGCTTCCTCGCCCCGATGATCCCCAACGACTTGTCTCCGGTCTCCAGTCTCACGACTTTGACCTGAGACTGACACAAGAGGAGTGAGGACCAGTGCATGAGTGAGATGACACCACACCAGACTGCACTTGCCAGCCTGGAAAAGAAGTTGCACCTGATCCGCGATTTCGTCGCAGCCGTGGCAGGAAGATTCAAGACCGGTTTCTACTTGTGCGGAACGGGTGGCGTCGGCAAGTCGTTCACGGTCCTGCGTCACCTCGAAAAGATCGGCGTGCCATACCAATTGTACAACTCGCGAATGACCGCGAAGGGGCTGTTCCTGGCTTTTCGTGACGCTCCCGACATGATCCACGTACTTGAGGATATGGAACGTCTCACGAAAGACCCCGACGCTCAGGGTGTCCTCCGGTCCGCTCTCTGGGCGCAGCCGGGACATGACCGCACCGTCACTTGGACCACCGCCACCGGGGGTAAGGAGCGGTTCGTCTTCCGTGGCGGCCTGATTCTGATCAGTAACCGGCCCCTGGCCGACCTGCCTGAGTTGCGGGCTCTGGCCACCCGGATCGAAGTCCACCGCCTGGAGGTCACCGACGCCGAATTGACGGCCCAAATGCGGGAGATGGCTGGGAAGGGTTACTGGATGTTGGACAAACTCGTCATCGCCCCAGATGACTGCGTGCGGGTGACGGAACACCTCTTGGCGGAATGCCGCGCGGCCGGGTGCCCTCTCGATCTTCGGTTGCAGCAGAAGGCGTTTCAGACCTACCTCCAGCACGCGGCTGACCGCTCGTTCTCGCATTGGGAGGATCTGCTCGCGGCCAGCGTCCGCGAGGCCACCTGCCATTTCAGGCACGAGGTGAACACCAACTCACCCGAGGTCAAGAAGGCGAAACGGCGCAACGTCGTCCGGGAGGTTATGGATTCGATCGCGGACGCGAGGGAACAGGAGCGCACTTACACCGAGAAGACAGGGGCCTCTCGGGCGGATTTCTACCGCCGCAAGCGGGAAGTCGAGAGCGGTGAGTTCGACGAGCATGACGCCGCAGATTAGCCAGTAAGCTAACTCACTCATCTGACTCAGCAAGAAATTCAGACATACACGTTCGCCCCGGAACCAGGGCTGTCCTCGCGACACGTCCGAGGGAGCCTTTACGCACTGGAGGAACGCATGACCGATCCCGATCCCGCCGACCAGGCCGCCCTCGACCGCTGGAGCGACGATGGAGGTTCTCCGGCACCAGACGACGAGGCCCCACCCATCGCCTGATCGTTTCAAAAGGCGCGCACAAACAGCCCCCTTGTTGCTCTATATGGTGCGGACGGATCGACGTAACATCCGACCAGACAAAGACTAAAACCGTTTGTTTCACAACTAGGTATCGGCTCCGGCGCACAGATGGCGCACGGGCCTGGGGAGGTTCTACATCCCGAATCGCGGGCAATGATGATTCTCCCTGGGTCAACTTAACAGTCATCACGGGAGAATATAATGAGCAGGACTTCGTACGAGATCGCAGTGAAAGCTGTCGCGTGGTTTCTCATCCTGAAGCAGATTCGGGATCACGCTACGGACGAGGAAGATGCGCAGCTCACGGAGAGCATCCGACAGTACGGAATTCTTCAGCCGCTTGGAGCGAGATACGACGGGAAACTGGTGTGGGGCCATCGGCGATTGAAAGCGGCGATTGCGGCGGGCCTGAAGGAGGTGCCCACCGTCATCCTGCACAAGGAGATGACCGAGGGCCAATACCTGACCCTCCAAATGCTCGAAAATGTGCAGAGATCGGACTTAAGCCCTTACGACCTTTGGCAAGGATGTGTTCGGCTTCTGGCAGCGAACCCGGGATGGCAACATCAGGATTTGGGCAAGGCGTTATCACTCAGTCCCAGCACAGTAACCCGCATCCTGTCTGCGTCGCGAGTAATCCCGGCATGGTTGGAGGAATTCCGGAAAGGAACTGTAGGCTCCTCCGATCTTTACGCCGCATCGAAGCTACCGGAAGCTGATCAAGCTGGGTTGCTATTGCTTAGGCTAAACGGAGCAAGTCGTGATCAGATCGAAGCGGCAGGAAAACGAGCACGCAGAGCGGTCATGGCTGCTCCTGCGGCGAAGATCAGCAAGGGCAGGTTCCAGGTCCCTGGCAAGTCGGCTACGGTCGTCGTCACCGGTGACGATCTCAGTCTTACTGAAATTGTAGAAATTTTGCAAGAACTGGTGAAGGAGGCTGCCAAGGCGAGTCAAAAAGGGCTGGACGCAAAGACATTCGAGCGAGTGTGCCGCGACTTGGCCAAGAAGGATTCGACCCCAGTGAAGGCGTAAACACGCCTGCTGTTCGGTCCTCAGAGATGTGATCTGGGGATCGCACCCAGACATCCATCACCCCTATGAAAGGTCAGAAATGGAATACATACCCATTGTTAGAGACGTCGCGCTCTCGATCGCGATCCTCTTGCTTGGCCTGAGTTTCGTGGCCGTAGAACTCTGCGTCGGCATCAGCTGTTGGCAGATGATCAAGAGAAATATCCGCGAGCGTAATCGCAAGCGGATGATGCAACGGCTCGGCCCGGATCCGCCACCTCGCAACACAGGCCTCATTCCCAACGAATGCTAACGCCACAAGGCGTTTTACAACACGTGTCTCTCGCATCCGGATCGCTGAAGGTTTTCGCTCCCTGTTCGGCGACCCCTGCTAAATGGGTCGCCATTCTCCAAGCTCGTGAAAGGATAAATATGGATCATTCCGTTGAATATCAAATCTTCCAGATCGTGGCGTTCGGGTTTATCTGTTTCCTGATTCTGGTCTGGTTTCTCGTGCAAATTCGGGTGGGGATTACATGGTGTCGGATGATAGTCGACCACATTCAGGAGAGGCAGTACAAGCGGATGGTGTACCGCATGGAACTGAAAAAGAGCAAGGAAGCCGAAACGATGGCGCAGGATGCCGAACCCCTTGATCCAGGCCTGGAACATTAACGCCTCGGAAAAGGACGTCCCAACGGCTTTCTGACAGCGTCCCGCGTAGCCATTGGGTTCTTCTGGCGACTGCTCAAAAAACTCCCCAATTCAGGGGACACGGATGTCCCCGCCTTCACTCGGAGTCTTCCCATGAAAAGGCTGATGTTCTACCTGACACGGCTGTCCCTCCAGCTATCCATGTTACTCGTGGCGTTAGCTATCGTCCTGGCCCTTTTCATCGTTCCCTACGTCTGGATTGTGGCGCTGATTATAGTCATCCATCTGGCCTTTAAAAGCCGCGTGAGTCTGTCTGCATATGGTACTGCCACCTGGGCAGCCTACTCTGACATCGAGCCACTTTTTTCAGGAGAGGGCCTGGTCCTCGGTCAGTTTGATGGGGAGTTGACTTTTTTCGCACGGCTCAAGCGATTGTTCAACCGCGGGCTACCGGCAAAATTGGCCATCCAAAAGTTCTTCGGGCCTGGAAAGAAGGACAAGCCTATCCTTCGGCTCAGCACCAGCGTCCACACGGCCGTGTTTGCCCCAACTGGAGTCGGGAAGGGGGTATCGTGCGTCGTCCCGTTCCTCCTGACATGCCGGGACTCGGTAATAGTCATCGACTTCAAGGGCGAGAACACCAAGATCACCGCCCAGGCAAGGCGGAAAATGGGGCATCGGGTGATTGTTCTGGATCCTTTTGCGAGCGTTGGTCGTTGTGACACATTTAATCCGCTGGCGTTTATCAATCCCGATTCGCTGACAGCCCTGGATGACTGCCGTTGTCTTGCCGAGGCGTTGGTCATCAGGACCGGACAGGAAAAGGAGCCGCACTGGAACGATAGTGCGGAGGTTTGGATAACTGCGATGATAGCAGTTACCGTGTGCTTCGCGGATGATCACACTCGCAATCTGCAATCCGTCCGGACATTGTTGACGGACCCCGCCAGGATGGCAGCTGCCATCAAGATGATGTGCGAATCCACAGCATGGGAAGGCCTCTTGGCTCGTCTTGGGAATCAGCTCTTAGCGTACAAAGACAAGGAGTTATCATCGACGTTGACCACGACGAATAGATTCTTACGATTCCTAGATACTATTCCAATTGTTGCGAACACCAAACGGAGTAGCTTCAACCCCGCTGAACTGCTCAAGGGCAAGATGACGGTGTACCTTGTGCTGCCACCAGAGCACATGAGGACGCAATCGGCACTCCTTCGGCTGTGGGTTGGCAGCCTGCTACGCATTCTCGTGAAAGGAGGGTTGCAAGACAGAAGAAAAGTCCACCTAGTACTCGACGAGGCAGCCTCCCTGGGACACATGGACGCTCTCAATGATGCAGTAGACAAATATCGTGGATATAGTTTGTGCATTCAATTCTACTATCAGTCGCTTGGACAGCTCAAGAAGTGCTGGCCGGAAGGCCAAGATCAGACATTGCTGTCAAACACAACGCAGGTCTTCTTCGGCGTCAACGACCAGCAGACAGCGGAGTATGTGAGCAACCGACTAGGAGAACAAACGATAGTCGTGGACAGTGGTGGCACAAGTTATGGCGGTTCGAGCCAGAATTCCCAGAGTTCAGGCGGCGGTAGTTCGAGCAACAGTTCGTCGTGGAACACAAGCAGCAACTGGTCCCAGGCGGCCCGAAAACTGTTGAGGCCCGAGGAGGTCACGGCCCTCAACGAGCGAATCGCTATCAGCTTCGTGCCGGGGTGCCGCCCAATCTGGACAACGCTCCTGCGTTACTACGAGAAGGAGTTCAAGGTCAATCGCCAGATTGGCTTGCTGAATGCCATGTTCACTACTGCGTACATGTTTTTGGCATCCGCGCTGATGGCCGGAATGTTTGCGTGGCTACTACTTAACGAAAGGTCGTGGTGAATTATGTCAAAGGAAGCGTTCAGGGAGATGATGAAAGACGGTCCGATGGAGACGATCCAGGCTGTCTTACCCGGATTGTCGCTGAGCAAGATATTGGGCGACATTGGGGAGCAACTCTCTCATATGGGATCGCAAGGATCTCATGAGATGGCTGCCGCGCTGTTCAACGGCTCGGCGTTCGTGATGTACCCGAAGGCTGGCCATGAGGACCCCCAGCAGGGCCTGTCGAACCAACCCGAAATCGAACGCGATATGGGTCGGGAGATGTAACTGTACGGACCATCGGCCGGCCGCCCCCGGTCGTCGCCCTTACCCGTTCGCCCGGAATTCTCGCTCCTCGTAGCCCGGATCGTTTCCGGGTCTGCCGGGGCGGATATAGGAGGCATTCCGTTGAGCAAGAAGAAACCAGTGCGCACTACGCTTGCCACGAAGCTCGTGGCGGCTTCGGTCATCGGCGTCTGCGTCTATTTTCTCTTTTTCACCCCCCAAAAACGGGTGGTGAGAAAACACCTGTCCGACGCCGACGCCAAATCGAAAGAGGCCATCGACGAGCGACTCAAGCCCCTGACCGCACTCTTTGCGAAGGCGCGAAAGGGAGCGCCTGGATTCGCTCAGGCTGCGATGAGTTGGAGTGGCAAGTGGGCGTTGGTCAAGGGCATCGCCGACGGCGAATCGCACAAGACGTTCTTGGCCGAGGAGTTCGCCCGCTACGTCTTCACCCCAGACGAGCTGCGCGGCGCAGTTGAGGGTGCATGTGTCACCTATGCAGATGACCTGAATGGGATCGAGAACCAGATGTTGGTCGGCTTACGTGCCGACCTCGCCGACCTCGATAATTCTGGGACAACGGTGCCCCCCCATCTGAAAAGTAACGAAGCCTTCCACCGGGCCTATGACGCATTGGCCGTCAAGCTCGTCAGTCAAACCCGGTCCGACCTCGCTATTGGAGCTGGGCGGGAGGTGGCCATCGCAGTTGGGTCTACAGCGGCGATGAAGGTGGCCGTTCAGGCAATCGAGGCTGCGGCGGCGGAGATGGGCGTCGAAGCAACGATCCTGGGGGTCGGCGCCTCGTCCGCGATCGGGACGTTGTTCATCGGAACAGTCATCGCCCTGATCTTCGACTATGTGCTGGATGCGATTCTGAAAATGGTCGGCCACGATCCCGAGGCAAAGATCGCAAAAGTGGTGGTCGAATCGCTCGACAAGTTGGAGGCAGCCCTCACCCGCGACCCCGGCCTCAAGGGGTACATCGGGATGGGCACGAAGGGTGCGCTACGGGTCGAGATGGAGAAACTTCACAAAGAGCGCTCCAAGATCCGGCGCGATACCGTGGCTCTCATACTGAAGCAAGGAGAAGAAAAATGAACAGGTTGCTGATTGCGACAACGCTGGTGGCTCTGCTATCCGTTGGGGAGCTTCACGCTCAGGGCCGTGTTCGGGCGGCCACCGAAGCGGCTGAGTGGCTCATCGGACGGTACGGGGCCAAAGCAGGCCGGACCGTGCCTGAACTCGCCAGCCGTATCGAGGTCCTCGCCGCTCGCCACGGAGAGGAAGCCACCATCATGGCGGTCCGCAAGGGCGGTCCGGCGGCGTGCGGACTGATCGAAGCGGCGGGTGCCGACGGTGCGAAGGCCGTGCGAGTCTTGACGATCCACGGCGAGCTTGGGGCAGCGCGGGTGCTTTCTCGGCCCGTGGCGATGAAACAGTACCTCCTGTTAGGTGATGAATGTGCGACCGTTCTGGTCCGCCATCCGGGGATTGCTGAGCCTCTGGTCGAGCGGGCGGGCGCGTCGGCCGTCAAGGCACTGGGGGCCATCACTCCACAGAACGGGCGGCGGCTGGCAATGCTCATGGACGGCGAATTGGCACAACAAGCGGGGCGTCACCCCGAAGTCCTGGGTGTGATCGCGAACCACGGCGACCGTGCCGTGAACTTCCTCTGGCAGAACAAGGGCGCTATCGCTGGCGGTGCAGCATTGACGGCCTTCCTCGCTAACCCCGAGCCGTACTTGAACGGCACACAGCAACTCATGACGGCGGCTGGGGATTCCGTCGTGAAGCCGGTTGTGGGCGGCTTTTTCAACCTTGTGAACACGGCCTTGATTGTCGTCGGCGTTCTGATCGTCGGAATCATCGTCATCGTCCACAAGCACGGAGTACCCAAGCCCGAGCATGTCAAAAGCGCGATTGACCTGATCAAGAAGAAGTGATCGGACCGAATTTGACCCCTCGGCCCGCTGCGAGGGGGTTGCCGCTGGCTACCACCTGGAGAACACATGGGAAAGAACCGCGACGAGCCGTCCTCGGCTCTCTTGACTCAACAGCGCCGTTTTGAAGTGTGGCATAAGGAAGGTAGCGAATTCATGCCAGTTGGTAGTGTTAAGACAAACGATCTGTTGAACGCGACGGTGCTGACGATTGACCGCCAGGACAGGCGCTGGACAGAAAATCCGCAGGTCACAGCGGCCCTGCCCGAGGTCAGGTCAACAGATATTCAGTAGTTACCAAGTTGGGCGA
>PLDW01000368.1 GCA_003136315.1 Gemmataceae bacterium
ACCGCCCAGGCCAGCTTCAGCGCGACCCCGGCACCGGACAGGCCATCGAATGGGTAATTGCTCCCAGGTAATCGGGGATGGACGAGAACATCAGCAGCAGGCAGTAGCGAAACCCCATCCCGGGTCTTCATCTCATGGTGGTCGGTGACGATCAGTTCGAGCCCCAGTCGGCGGGCTTCGTCCGCCTCGTCCAGACTGGCGATCCCGCAATCCACGCTCACAACCAGCGAAACGCCCTGCCCGGCCAACTCGACAAGCTTGGCCCCATTCAGCCCGTACCCCTCCGATAGCCGCAGGGGAACGTGGAACTCCACATTCGCCCCGAGTTTGGTGAGCAGTTGGAAGAGGATGGAGGTGCCGGTCACCCCGTCCACATCGTAGTCGCCNNCGGCGGCGGCCGGGACGTCCGGGAGTAGCGAGGGGGGGTGGAGTCCGCTCAGCGGGGCATCGAGGAACCGGCGCGCAGTGGCCGGCTCGGTGACCCCACGATTGAGCAGAAGTTGGGCGACCACCGGGGACACCTGGATCGCTGCTGCCAGCCGATTCGTCGCGTCCGGGTCGGACGGAAGCAGACGCCAGACTTTCTCAACACGTGACACAGTCGAATCCCTTTCCCACGGGCCGACTTCGGCCAAAGAGCGTGAGCGGGCGACATCCGCCGCCCGCAGCCTCACCTAGTTAGAACTGATGTACACCTTCGCGGCAAGGTTGAACTCAGCAATCTCCGGGCAGAGCAGCGGTACGCACGGCCTGACCGCCCCAGACCGCACATCCATTCGGAGGAACCGGGTCAGCGCAACCAACGAGTCAGGAACTCTTTTCGCCCGTGATACGACCCGGTTGCGTTGGCCGNNCCACGAAACCGAGGTCGCGGATCACGAAATCATCAGCCAGGGCCGATTCCAACTGTGCGACCTCAGCCCGGGTCACGGCTCTCCCCGTTTGTGGCACCCGATGCCCTAAGGGCGTTCGGGCTAACCGACCCCACTCACAGGTTTTCTCCGGGTGGCCATCACCCAGAGACGGCTCGGGCGGTGTGACCCGACCGACTGTCACAGACCCGCATCTCAGTCCCGCAAAGGAGGACAGCTCTCGTGAATGCTGCGTTACTACTGATGAGTTCGACCATCGCCATCGGTGCGGATCCGCCCCCGGCAGCCCCTCCGCCCGCTCCTGTTGTTGCGGCTCCTGGGCCTGGGTGTAGCGGCCCAGGGTGTGGCGGACCGATCGCCAGTTGCGACCCGTGTGGATCGAGTCGGATCGGGATCTTCACCAAGTTGAAGAGCAGTTGGGGCCACTCGAGCAGTTGTGGGTGTGATCCGTGCGCGCCGGCCCGGCCGAACCTGCTCGACACGCTTCGCTCCAAGTTTGGCAAACACCACGGCTGTGGTTGTGCCCCGGCCCCATGCAGCGGGTGTTCCACACCCCTTCCGGCAGGAGCCGCTCCGGTCACGCCGAGCACGACCCCCCCACCGGATAAGATGCCGGCTCCGTCGAAGCCGCCTGCTCCGACACCCGCGAAGAAGCCGGAAGCGAGCCTGCCAACGATCCCGAATCCGGATGCCGTCATCATCCCCGCTCTGCCCGTTACCCCGGTGTCCGGGCCGAAGTTCGACGGCACAAACGCCCCCTACTGANNGTAGCCTCGCCCTCCCGTTTATACGTCCAATCGTCTTGCCATAGATGTGACAGCGTCAACGGGTTCCTGTATGAGTCGAGCACGCGGGGCGGATGACAGTCTCGCCACCGGCCGGTGTCTTTTCTCCCTGCCGGAATGCGACGAGCATCTGGCCCTGGAGTGGGAAGATACCGACCGGATTGGCGTTTTTTCTCGCAACCAGACCATGTCCGCCTTCCTACGGATCAAGCAGCGATTAGGATGAGAATCGGGGGCTGAGCGGGCTGTAAGGTGCTGTGAGGGGGATCACGGGATCGGCCGTGCCCCGCATCCGGTGGAACTCGTGGCCAGCGCGAGATTATGCCGGCGGTGAACCGGACGCACTCCGGGTCGCAGAGAGGGGCACGGATGAACGGGGCGTCAACGAGTACCGCGGGGGCAGAACTCGCGAACAAAATCTCACGACTGCTTGAGGAGAAGGGCTGGAATCAGGAAGATTTCGCCCGGATTTCCAAGCTCAACCGCCACACCGTCCGTCAGATCCTTCATGGTGGGCCGAAACGGCGGCTCCGGAATGCGACCGTCAGCCAGTGCGCGGAGGCCCTCGGCCTGACCGTCAGCGAACTGCGCAACCTCCCACTCGAACGACTCCTCCCGCGGATGCACGGGAAGCCCCCAGCCGATGAAGAATCGTTAAAGTTACTGCACGAACGTGCATCGCTCCCTGATCTCGTCAACTGGCTCGAACGGAATGAAAGCCGGGCGGCCGAACTCCACCCGAACGAAGTCCAGGAACTGCTCGACATGCAGGGTCCAGGAGGACCGCTGGAAAAACTCGGGGTCGAGAGTTGTGTCGACCTGATCGAGCGACGACGTCACCTTGTCCGCCAGGTTCGTGAGATCGCCGGGACGGAATACCTGGAACTGCTCGAACAACTCGTCCGTCTCATGTACGAGAAAGTGAAGCCCACCCGCCGGGGCTGATTTCAGACTTCTTTGCTTATCTTCTCATATACATACCCGGGTCAGTGGACTCGTTCGGGAACACGCATCGGCATAATGGGAGTGCGAGGCTCCTGCCGAGCGTGAGGGTGGAACAGCTCACCATGATACTCATATGCCCGGTTAACTTATTTTCGTATTTTCCTGAAACTGGAACCCGCAGTGGCTGGCTCATTCCAAGAGCAAGTATCGGTCTAACGGGAGGGCGAGGCTCCTACCGAGCGTGAGGGTGGTACGGCTCGGCAGGAGNNATTTGCATGTCTAACCGTCTTTCTGTATATCCGACAACCTCTGCGGATTTCTGTATGAGATGCCACCCTGCGACCAGCCTCATGGATAAGAGATGACGGAGCCCACGCCACCAACGAATTGAACCCGGGCGTCCTTGGCCATCACTGGGTTACCCGGCTCGGGCCAGGCGAGCGACGGTCGCCTTCCTCTGACGGTGGTAGATCCAACCCGGCACAAAGAACGACAGGGCCGACACAGCTCCAAACAACAGGATACTCGCATGAGGGATCAGCGGCATGATACAGGCTGCGAGGAAGTTCACGCCAGCCCACAGGTAGAACTTCCCCGACAGGATACCGGCCTTGAACACAAACACCATCCCCGCAGTTACCGCCACAGCCGGGGAGAGCGTGAGCGCGGCCAACGGGATCTCCCACTCGATCACGAACATCGCGATGCTCGCACACACACCCGCCGCCCAGGCATGTGCGATCTGGCGTTCGACGAATAGCACAGGCCCCGCTCGCCGCCGGAGTTGCCAGAAGATCGTCCCCCAGGTCACAAGCCCGACCGACCAGAGGACCAGATACCACACATGCTCACCGACCCCAGACCATTGCATCACCTGGGTAAACAAACACAGCAAGAAAATCATCAGACTGTGCCACATCCAGAGTTTTCCCCAGTTTTCCAACACATCCGCATGGTGGGTTTCGCGGAACATCCGGGCAAGGAAGAACCGCAGCCCGCTCGGCTGGGTGGAGATCGCTTCTCCGCTGGCGTATGCCTCCAGATCCGCAGCCAGGGCCGCGGCTGAGGGATAGCGCAACTCGGCCGGTTTCTGGAGGCACTTCAGGCAGACCAGTTCGAGTTCCCGGTCGACCGTCGGGTTCAGATCGCGTGGCGGGACCGGCTCCTGCTCAAGAACGAGCAACAGGGTGTCGACCGGATGGGCGGCCTGGAACGGGGGACGCCCTGTCAGCAACTCGTAGAGGATGGCCCCCAGGGAGTAGACATCTGCCGTGGGGGTGAGATCCTTCCTCCCAGCCGCCTGTTCGGGAGACATGTAACTTGGGGTTCCCAACACCGCCCCGGTGCGGGTGAGGCTGGCCGTGCTGTCGATTTTTTTGGCGAGACCGAAATCGGTGACCTTGGGGTTGGTCAAATCGGGAGTTGAGAAGTCTTGAGAAGACTCGCTTTCGTAAAGTCGTAACGTCGGAAAATCCGAAGTCGCAGAACTGCGTGGTGGGATTCTGCGACGCTCAGCCTCTGACTCTTCGCCTTTTGTTTCCTCTTTCAACTTGACAACTGGACGACTTTCGACGGGATGACCAATGGTCGCTGAGAGCAGAATATTGCTGGGTTTCAGGTCTCGGTGGAGGATACCCTCGGCATGGGCGTGATCGACCGCCCGTGCGATCACCGCGACCAGCCGAGCTGCCTCCCGTGGGGGAAGAGGGCCGTCGATCGCGATTTTCTGGGCGAGGGTCTGGCCACCAACGTACTCCATGCACAGATACGCTTGACCTGCCACGGTGCCAATTTCATACACGGTCACAATGTTCGGGTGTTTGAGCCGTGCAGCGGCCTCTGCCTCGGTGCGGAACCGGACCCGATCCTCATCGGTCGCGAGGTGGGCCTCGCGAACCATCTTCAGAGCGACCAGCCGACCCAGACTGAGTTGCCGGGCCTTGTATACCACCCCCATTCCCCCCCGGCCGAGTTCGCCCAGGATCTCGAAGTCGCCAAAGGTTCGGGACAGGGGTGGAGCTGTCGGGTCTGAGTGGTGGGCGGGGAGAGTACTGGCGGGATCGACAGGAGGGTGTCGAGAGGCAGTCGGTCGGTCTCTTGAGGGCACTCGGGCCAGATAGGCGAATTGAGCGACAGCCCACAACTCACGCAGTTCCGCCGCCAGCTCCGGGTATGCGGCGGCAGCGGCGTCCACATCCGCCGTCAGCCCGGCCTGTTGGTCCGCAGCCAAACGGTCGAGGAGTTGGGCCAGGCGGTCGTCGGAGTCATCAGGGGGCATCACGTCTGAGGGTCCGGTTCGAGTTCACTGGTGCTTGGCTCTTCGGGATCATCGGCCAACGTGACCACATACCCTTCCAGTGCTTCACCCGCGGCTTCGGCAAACTCGGCCGCGTCGTCAATATCGAAGCGGATGAATCCGTAGGGCTCGCGGGGGTCGATCCGGACCGCAAGGTCGACCCAATATCCGCCAAGTTGGTAGGTCAACCAGCCGGCCTCGATCGGCTCGAAGCGAGCACCGGGAGTGCCGAACATCACGGTCACCTCAGGCCGCTCCGGGCGAACGAGCCGGGCGACCTCCCGGACGGTGTCCTTGATGACCGCGTAGACCTCATCGGGCGGAGGAATCAGTTCCCAGTCCCGACCGTCGACCCGGTAATAGAGCATCCCTTCGCCATCCCCAAACCGGACCTCAACTCGCTCGGCCTTGTCACGCAGGGCAGTGAGGATGACGGTATGCAAGTACCGCCGCGGTTCGGGCTCGGCGAGGAGCTGTTCGGCAGATTCGTAGACGAGCAAGGGAGCCTCCGATCAGTCATCCGGGCGGGGGTTGGATCCGAACGCAGTCGGGAGGTCTTGCCGAACTTTCGGGAGCAACTCGTCGAAGTCGCAAGCCTACCTCTACATCGGGAGCGAACACAGTCGGGACGTACTCCCGAAGTTTCGCGAGTAACTCGTCGAAGTCAGTAGGCTCCATCCACCGCCTCGGAATCCTCTCAGCGCCCTCCTGCGAGCCGAAGATGATCAGAATATTTTCGGGCCACGACTCACGGCGAATGTAGCGAATACTCTCGAAAGCGATTTGTGTGGGTTTTTCCTGTCCGCTGAAAGGGTCAAACCACATACGGCCGATCCAGATGCAGTCACGGGTCAGACGAATTTCGTGGCGTCGTTTCCTGTGAACCGCTGGTCGGAGTAATCGCCACCATTTGAAACACGCTGCGATGTAAAGCTCAGCGACCCCGATAAACAGTACGACAACCCCTACTGGGACCAAGCAGAAACTGATAGTCCCCGCCAGGATACCGAGTGAGCAGCAAAAGATTCCTAAGATGATACCTTGAGCATTAATAAATAGTGTGCAGAGAAATTCAACCCACAAATTGGGACCGAAGGGGAAGACCTGGTATGGGGTGGAGTCTGCCAGCAGAGGGGCCGTCGGTTGAGTCCTCTGCGGGTATGGGACGATTTCATAGCCTGGGGGTGAGGTCGGCGTAACGGCTGTTGGGCACCGCTCACCGAGCAGTTCCAGGAGCCTTTCGTAATCACCCGATTGCATCTCATCAACGAAGAAGGTGTCGAGGTCACGGCCGTGAACGATCCGGATGCACTGACGACCACGCTGGGTGTGTTCCATCCTGACCCAAACGATGGCCGGATATGTAAACACTTCCGCCTTCGGGAAGAGATTTACCCCAAAGTAGATCCAGACGCTTTCCGGTCGCACCCACACCACCACACCCCAACCAGGTGCATAGCTGATCAGTTTGATCACGGCGTAGTAAAGGACGAGAAAGCCAAGGAGGTCGAGAACCACTGCCAGGAACCCGATGAACACGGCGGGGAATACCGATTCAGTCGTCGCGACCACCTGTGCCGCAACGGCACCGAGCCCCATCCCTCCCACGATGGCCACCACACTCACGACAGCACAAATCGACAGCTTCCGCCACGGGGAGGGCCAGTAAAACTCGTGCTCCTCAAGCACAGGTGACGTCATGTCAGCCCCTCGGCCTCCCCGTCCCCACCAGGAACCAGCACGGTTCGCAATCGCCGCAGTGCCCGGAGGTAACGCATTGAGGCAGCCGCCTCGGTCAGCCCCAGCGACCGCGCCACCTCCTGATTCGAGAGAGCTTCGTGGTGACGCATCAGGATGATATCGCGGTCGTCGTCCGCTAACTGGGCGATTGCGTCCGCAAGCCGCCGCTGGAGTTCGTGTCGGATCGCCTCGGAGGTCGGGGTCCGCTCGGTATCGATGAGTTGAGCCACCAGAGCGACGCTCGATTCGTCGGTCCAGGCCGGGCTGGCGATCGGTTGCTCACGGTCGACGCTTCGCCGCTGGGCCAGTCGGTGCCGCCGGTGGGTGTCGATGATGCGATCCTGGGCGAGGTGCCTCAGCCACAGGTGGAACGGCATATCGGGTGATTTCAGGTATTCGATCAGCCGCTGATTCGCCTCGATCAGCACGTCCTGGACGATATCGGAGGCGTCCACCCGGCGCGCGATGGCCGGGTCGAGCCGGAGGTCGATCACCCGCCGGAGGGGGTCGCGAAATTCGCCCAGAAGCTTATCGATAGCTCCGGGCGCGCCGCGGCGGGCATCGTCGAGCAGGCGATCGGTTTCGTCCCGGTTCGGCCACATGCTTGCATTGTAGGGACGGGATGCTCAGCGGAAGAAGTGGGCCACCGGGCACGAGAACCCGGGCAGTTCGGGGTCGCCGGTCAGAATCTGGAATCCGTTGAACAGGGTTGGTCCGGCCCCGGGGCGGTGAACGATGATAGTTTGGAAGTATGGGTCGATCAGCCAGACCACCTGGACGCCTGAGGCGAGATACTCCTGGACCTTCTCGGTCATCTCCTTGACCGTGTTGTTCGGCGACTGGATCTCGACCGCCAGAACCGGCGGGCCATCGAACAAAGTCGTTTCGTCCGTCTGGTTGCTCACGATGTGTGCGGCAACGTAGGCCACATCGACCCCGACCGTCGAATCCGGATCATGCCGGAGGATGAATCCGGCCTCCCCGCCAACGATCTGACCGCGCGGCTCGGGCTGCCGCTCCAACCAGCTTTCCAGCAAGTGCCCGACAAGGATCATCACCCGAGAGTGAACCCGATTTCTCTTCGTCATCTCCCCGCCCTCCTGGTCTGGGCTGCTTTCCCGCAGTTTCCCCTGGATCAGCCAGCGCTCCACCCCATCGTCGGGGAGGGCCAGGAACTCTTCCACCGTCATCAGCTTTGGGGCCATCGCCGTGCTCATTCGTTGTTCTCCCGTTCCCGCGAGTCGATTTGGCAGTGGGGCTGGTTGTCAGCACCGTGCATCAGCGAAAGAAGTGGGCCACCGGGCACGAGAACCCGGGCAGTTCAGGGTCGCCGCAGAAAATTCCGCGGGCATCGAGTGCGGTGGGGTGGGAATTTGATCGGTGGACAGTGACTGTCCGGAAAAACGGGTTCACAACCCACACGACACCGACTCCACAGTCCAGGTATTCGCTGACACGTTCAGCGACTTCCTCCTGGGTGTCGTGTGGGGAGAGTACTTCGGCGATCAGGATCGCCGGACCAACAATCATGTTCGTATCCGGATCGAGGGCGTCGGCCTGGGCGGCTGTGATCAGGGCAACATCGACATCAGCGGTGATAGATTCCGGGTCGCGCCGCAGAATGAACCCAGCTTCCCCACAGACCACTTCGCCGCGCGGTGTGGGCTGTGTCGATAGCCAGGCCCCTAAAAGCGTGGTGATTCTCGCCTCGGTGATGCTGTGCGGTTTGTTTCGCCTGGTCATGTCCGAGTCCTGCTTTTCACGGAGTTGGCCGCGGATTAGCCAGCGCTCCACCCCATCGTCGGGCAGAGCGAGGAACTCTTCCGCGGTCATCAACTTCGTGGCCATTGCTGTGCTCATTCTTTGTTCTCCCGTTCCCGCGATTCTACCCGATGCCTGGGGTTGTTGTCATCGCCGGGCGGCCGTAGAGCAGACGGTATGATTTCACCAACCAACCCCACTGCGTGGGCACCCCCAACCGGAACTCGCGGGCTGATTTTCGACTGCGACGGCACCCTCGCAGACACGATGCCGGCCCACTTCCGGGCCTGGACCACGATGCTCGGGCGGCACGGTATCCCCTTCACCGAAACGCGATTCTACCAACTCGGCGGGATGCCGACCGCGAAGATCATCCGGCTGCTGTCTGACGAAACCGGTGTCCCGGTCAGCGATGTGGACGCGATGGTCGCCGAGAAGGAGGCTGCTTTCCTGGAGTGTCTGTCCGCTATCCAGCCGATGGAGGCTGTTGTCGCGATTGCCGCGGCCTACCGGGGCCGTCTCCCGATGGCAGTGGCCAGCGGGGGCTACCGGGACACAATCACCCGCACCCTCGATCAACTTGGGATTCGGGACTGGTTTGATGCGATGGTAGTGGCCGAGGACACGCCCCGTCACAAGCCGGAACCGGATGTGTTTCTCGAAGCCGCCCGACGCCTGACAGTCCCGCCAGAGGGGTGTGTCGTCTTTGAGGACACCGACATCGGGCTCGAAGCCGCCCGCCGGGCTGGCATGGCCTCGCTGGATGTACGGGCCTGGGTGGGTCGAGCGAAGTCAAGGTGATTGGGAGAACGTCCTACTGAGAAAGGCAACTCATCAGGACCATGCGGATGTTTGGGCCGGACGGGGAGAGTGAACCCTCCCATCGAGTTAAAAATCAATCACGAAAGCACGAAAGACGAAAGGAGTAAAACCGCCCTTCAGGCTCCCCCTGCCTTTTTAGGGAAGGGGGTTGGGGGGTTAGGTTCTTCACCCCGCCCCATCGCCCGGAGTGATTGACTCCACACCAGCCGGCACGTTCCGACGGGCCAACACCTCTTCACCTGCAACGCTCTTCAAACCCGCGGTGCCGTTCTTGAGCCACCGCCCAAGGTACGCTCCACCGCGATAAATGTCCGCGAGCATCTGCTTGGCCGTCGGGTCGAGGTTGCTCGCCATGACCTCACGGACGGTCTGTTCCACCGGATACTCGATCCGTTTCAACTCCGTCTGGTTCCCATCGATAACGCCATAACTCGCTCGCGGATTCCCGTCCCGGGAGAGCCCAACGCTGCCGGGGTTGATGACAGTGATGCCGTTCACTGTCAGCGTGTACGGTTGGTGGGTGTGCCCGACGCAAACGTAATCGACCGGGAGCCCTGCCAGCCGCGGAGCCCAGAATGCGGGGTCGGCCGGAGCGTACTCATCCATCGGATCGCGCGGCGTGGCATGGACTAGCAAGAACCGCTTGCCATCGAGAGTCAGCATGAGGGAAGTCGGCAAGTCGGCGAGAAATCGCCGCTGACAGGGGTTGAGAGCCGCAACAGTTGGGGGACGAGTACAGGCGGTCAGGAAGCGAAAACCACCGACTCCCTGGACATCCACATTTTGGGCGGCACCGTGGTCGTGGTTCCCGCGAATGGAGTGGTGGGCGTGCTGTTTGACCCAGTTGATGCACCCGCCTGGGTCCGGGCCGTAATCGACGAGATCGCCCAGAAATAAACAAATGTCGTGCGGTTCGCGGATCGCTTCCAGCGCCGCCCGGTTTCCGTGGACGTCGGCGAGCAGCAGAATACGCATAACTCCCCCTTGCCCCCGATTGTAGAATCGTATCGACTTTCGGGTAGGAAGGGACAGAGAATTTCGGCAAGATGTGCCACTGCATTCTACCGGACGAATCAAGCCCCCTGTTTATGTGGAGTGTGATGGCCAGGGCGATGAACGTTTTTCCCTCACACTCGGCCAAAACCGGGTTCTCTGATCCATGAACCCGGTAAGGTTATCCGGGTTGCGGTCGGAGTCGGTGAGAGTAGGCGACTCGCTCCGCGAGTCGCCGTTTNNGCCATCCAGAAACGGTCACTCGCAGAGCGAGTGACCTACTGTCTGGCTGGGAAGCGACAGCCTCAGCGACTTCCTGTATTATCGGACCTCAACTTGCCCAAGCGCCACCCGCTCCACCCCGGGAACGACCCGGAGCGATTGAGCCAGATCCCAGGCATCCGCTCCGCGAGCGGCTGAACCGGCGATCGTCAGGGTGCCCTCCTTGAGATCCAACCGGAGACCCGAAAACCGGGTATCTGCTTTCCGAATCGCCTCGGCGGCGGAGAGCACATCCGGAGTCCGGCCGACGATCGCGCCGGGGGTCGGAAGGGTCGGTGACCAGATCGGTAATGTCAGCGGGGGTGGAGGCACCGGCGACACCGACGCCGGATTGCTCACGCCTGCCTCGGTAAACGGGATCGGGGCGAGCAGGACATGATCAACCGGGTTTGCCAGGCGGCGGGCAACCACTCGCATTTCACCCGGAGCGGCATTCGCGACCCCACCCTCCACGCTGCCCATTATCGGCTCGACTGTCGCCTCGTCCTGCGATCCCGGAAGGAGTGACGGGAGGTCGACTGGGAAGGGTTGGCGGATCGTGCGACTTGCAGTCATGATGCTCAGTAGGGGGTCAGGTCGGACCGAAAGATAGCACCGATTTTTGACCTCCAGTATCCCGGGCACCTGTTGGCGGATGCGATCAGCGATCTCTTGTCCGTGAGCTTTTGTCGGGACAGCACCTCCGATCACGGCCACCCGGTCGACGACGCTGATAATCAGGTGGAGGTCTTGTGACCGGGGATCAGAATGCACGGCATGGATCGCTGCCCGTGCCAGCATCACGTCTTGCCGCTCCCGGTCCTGGTTGGGTTCGGTGGCCCGCGAGACGAGGCCCAACCCACAGACCGCAGTGAGGGTAACGAGGATGCGGGGGAAGTACTGCGGCAACTGTCCGTGTCGGTCGTATGGTCCTGGAGAATTCGTGAACATGGCGGACCTCACAGCCCGGGACGGGGTAACGGGACGACCGTCACGATTCCCCCGACCGCGGAAGTGTGAATTCATTGTCTGGGGGAGGAAGGGAGGAGAAAACCGAACTTGAGTCAATTCCCACCTGGGGCGATCAATTCATGGTCGGGCCGCACTACCCAGGGAAAGGTGTCCACTCAGCAAAGATGGTGGGTTTGGGTAATGTCTATGGACTGAGGTTGAACGACGCCTCGTGCCACCCACGGGGTCTGCGGGAGGTCGGCCCACGACTCCAATTCCGCGACGGGGGCGGACCTGAACCTCCAAGGAAGATCATTGACACCACTCTGGACGGGGAACCCTGAACTCGACCTCGACACAAGAAACGGCCTGGAGTCCTGTCGTGATTCTCCTTCCCTTTTCGCCTGACCGTCCCTAAAGTCACACCAACACTTATCTGCGGGTGTAGCCCGGCTCCGTAGCCCAGTCCAACGGAGGTGGGGCAGGTCCCTGTGATCTCTCCTGCTGGCTGTCGAGGGCGATCCCCGCTCGCTCACCTCACGCTTGCCAACCCCGTCACCCACTCGTTTCTGGAGACCTGACCGATGACGCCACCGCTTCACATCCCGTCCCGCCGCCTGTTCCTCGCATCCACTGCGTTCGGGCTGTCCATGTGGACTGTCCGCGGAGCGTTCGCCGATGAACTCACCAAAACCCCCGCACAGACCGAAGGCCCGTTCTACCCCAACAAGCTCCCCCTCGACACCGACAACGACCTGCTCGTCATCAATGACGGGATCACCCCGGCCGTCGGCCAGATCACCCACTTGACTGGTAAGATTCTCGATCTCAAGGGAAACCCGGTTCGGAATGCAGTGGTCGAGATCTGGCAGTGCGACGCGAACGGGGTCTACCTTCACACCGCTGACAGTGGCTCGAAGAAGGACAAGCAAGACAAGAACTTCCAGGGGTTCGGACGGTTTACCACCAGTTCGACCGGGGAGTACTACTTCCGGACGATCAAGCCAGTGCCGTATCCCGGCCGGACTCCCCACATCCACTTCAAGGTCAAGAAGGGGGGCAAGGATCTGCTCACCACGCAGTGCTACATCAAGGGCCACCCCGGCAACGACAAGGACGGAATCTATCGAGGGCTCGGAACCGCGGCCCCGACTGTCACCATCGAGTTCGCGAAGGTGCAGGAGTCGAAGATCGGAGAACTGGCTGCCACATTCAATCTGGTGCTGGGCTGAGGGGTTCGCAGGTCAAAATGACCCCGGAGGGGTCACAGCCATTAGCCGGTGGTTGAGCGCAGCGATACCACCGGTGGCGCAGACAGAGGCCATGACGTGAACACGAATTGACCCTGGGGCCGTGGAAACCGGCGGGTGTCGCCCCCACAAACCGGGGGTGATTGCCCCCGCAACCCGGTGGTGGAGCTGCGCTCAACCACCGGCTAATCGCTACGACCCCTCCGGGGTCAAAATCTCGCTCTCCCATACGATCTATTAAATCTTATTGAACCAAAGCGATCGAACGGATTCCAGAATCAATGCGGATGATGGTGCAAGAACTGCTGCATATCGGTACCAAAGGTCTGCGAGAGGTTGTGGGGGGTCAGGATTTCCTGGGGCGGACCCTGGCACTGGATCTTCCCGTCCCGCAGGCACAATACATGGTGTGAGTGTCGGCTCACCATACTCAATTCGTGCGAGACAAGTAGCACTGTCACCCCGCGTTCACGGTTCAGGTCGGCGATCAGATCATAAAACTTATGCTGGTCCTTGAAATCGATCCCGGCGGCCGGTTCGTCCAGGAGCAGCAATTCCGGCTGCGGCTCCAGGGCCAGGGCCAGGAGCACCCGCTGTAACTGGCCTCCGGAGAGACCCTCGACCGGGTTATCGAGGTAGGGAAGCATGTCGACCCGTTTGAGCAGGGTTTGGATCTTCTCGACAGTCGCCTTGGGAATCCCCAGGAACAGCGGCCTGCGTGAGAGGGCCAAAGCCAGCAGATCCTTGACTGTCAGCGGGAGGCGGGCGTCGAGTGTCAGTCGTTGGGGCACGTAACCGATGTGTTCGGGAGTCGGCTTCGTGTGATCGTGACCACAGTGGAACCGGATCTCGCCCCGGTACGGATACTCCCGCACCAGCGCCCGCAGGAATGTTGTCTTCCCTGATCCGTTCAGGCCGATCAGGGCGGTGATCTTCCCCCGAGCCAGTTCCGCCGCCACCCCTTGCAAGATCGGGTGCCCGCCAAGTTCGACGCGCAGATCGCGGATCGTGACCAGCGGCCGAGGGACACCGGGGAGAACTGAAAGCGAGGTCACTTCATCGCCTCCGCGAGCGCGGCCAGATTTGCCCGCATCTTCCGCTCATACCAGTCGGCGGTCAGGGCACCTGCCTCGGCCGTTTCGAGCGGATCAATTTGCACTACGGCCGGGTCGGGAACCGCGTTCTTTCGCTGCAGTTCTTTAAGCACGGCATCGGCCGAGGTGTGTGCTGAGTATTGCGGCTCAATGGCGATCAATCGCACCTGCTTTTCCTGGCACAGACCGATCAGTTTGCTTAATTCGGTCGTGTTCGGCTCCACCCCCGGCTTCTTCTGGACCACCCCCTCGATGGTCAGCCCAAACGATCGGGCGAAGTAGGAGAGCGATTCGTGGAAGGTGACCAGCTTCTTGTCCTTCTTTCCCGCCAGTAACTTCTCCCCGTCGGTCTGAAGTTTGCGAAGTTTGTCGATGTATTCGACCGCCCGGCGGTCGTAGTTCTTGTAATGAGCCGGGTCGGCCGATCTCAGCTCATCCCGAATTCCCTCGACCATCACAATCGCCATCTCAGGGCTGAGCCAGACGTGAGGGTCGTGCCCTTCGTGGTGATGGTGATCGGCCTCGCCGTGGTCGTGATCGTGGTCCTCATCGGCTTCCAGGAGTTTGTCGGCCGGGATGCGGTCCCCAAGTGCGATCAGCTTGAGTTTCCGGTTCCCGCTCCCACGCTGAAGAGTTTCGGCGAACCCGTTGTCGAGAGAGAGGCCGTTGATGAAGAACAGATCGGCGTGGCGGATCAGTCGGGCGTCCATATCCGTCGGGTTGAAGTCGTGCGGGCCGGTGGTGGTCATCATGCTCTTGACCACGGCGTCCTCCCCCGCCACATTCGTTGCGAAGCAGTACAACGGGGCGAACGAGACCACCACCTTGGGTCCAGGGTGGTCGGGCCAAACCGACTCACCCTTACACCCCACGAAGAACGCGAGGAGCGCGGCGAGGAGCGCAGCACTGGCGACCGGCCAGCGATACCTCTGGTTAGTAGCCATGATACCTGCCCAGCGAGGGATAACTTCGTAAAACCCAATTCGATCTTATCCATCCCCTGACTCCGAGGCAAGGCGATCGACCTCCGGTGGAAGTGCCACTCCCAATTCCCGGGCGGTCTTCGCGATCCGCTCCCAGATCCCACCCGGGACAACAATTCCCTCCGCCTGACGGACCCGGGACGAGGCCCGTTCCGGGTCGCCGGGGAGGGTGATTGCAGCCGTGCCCACAGCCGTCGGGCACGTCCGAACGTAGTCGGTCAGTCCGTCGGTCTGGCGGAGGAAATGTTCAACACCTCCGAACTTCTGCGGATCGAAAACCACGAACAACACCGTGTTCCCTTGCCCGGTGATGGGGAACACGGGGTTACTGCACGATCCACCGGATAACCCGCCGCACAACAGGTCGATCAGTAGACCCAGCCCGAACCCCTTATACATCTGCGGACCACCGAACGGGAGGATACTGCCGGGGGGTTCGCCGTAAAGGACACCGGGATCGGTCGTCGGGGCTCCGGTGTGATCGATCAGCCAGCCGCTGGGGATCGGCTCATTCTGCTGAAAGTGGACCCGGACTTTTCCCTCGGCGACCGCGCTGGTGCCAAAATCCAGGACAACCGGGTCGCCCGAGGTGGGAGCGCCGAGGCAGATGGGGTTTGTGCTGATCCGGCCTTCGATTCCACCGGGTGGCACGACCCGCCGACCAGCTCCGTGCGAGTTCGCCGCTCCGAAAAAGGCCATCCGCTCCCGAGCCGTGGTTTCGGCGTACTCCCCGACCCGACCAATGTGGCCGCAGTTTCGGATTGTGCCAGCCGCCACACCCAGTTCCCTGGCTCGCGGGATCAGGGCCGCAAGAAGCCGGTGAGCCTGGACTTGCCCGAGCCCCCAGTTGCCATCGGTCGCGAGGATCGCAGGGCTATCAGCGAACACCGTGAGCGGAACCCCGGCTTTGGAGAGCCCCGAGCGGAGGGAGTCAACGTACTGCGGCACTCGCATCACCCCGTGCGAGTCGTGCCCGCACAGGTTGGCCCCGACGAGGCTCCCGGCGACCACCGCAGCGTCCTCGGCTGGGACTCCCGCAGCCTCAAAAATCGCCTGGGCGAGGTGACGGAGTGGCTCAGCGCGAAATCTTGGCATGGTGATCCCTCCCTCATGCTCAGCAGGAGCCTCGGCTCTCGTGATACCGATGATTATTGCTGGACTGATCCAGGAACCCGTTGAGGCTGTCGCATCTACGAAAAGACGATTGTACGTATAAATGGGAGGGCGAGGCTACTGCCGAGCNNCGTTAGACCGATGCTTGCTCCGGGAATGGGACAGTCTCAACGGGTTCCTGTAAGAGACAGCCCGACCGAGTTCGTGTCTGAGACTGGCGAGACGCCGGACCCCCCTGGGTCGGGTTTCATCGGCCTGTCAACTTACGGAATCATTCCGCTTCGTGCGAGGCAGGAGAGGTCCATCCCCCAGGCAACCAGGATGTGGAGGGCTGCCCCGGGCCAGATCGACCGGGTCACCAGGCTAACCACCCCAAGGGCGATTCCGGCCAGAATCGACCCGATACATTCGGGGATTGGCTTGTGGAAGTGGATCATGCAATAAGGGACGACCATCAAGAAGACGGCATACGCTCCGAAACGATGCTTCGTCCCGTGGACCATGAAACCGCGGAAGAAAAATTCCAGACCCACGAACTGGAGCGCGTACACAACCTCCCACCGGATGAATTCCGGACCGACCTCCGCTCGCGACTGGATGCGGTAGAACGGATAGAGCCCCTGGAACCTCTCTTCCCCGGAGAATAGCCAGACGAGCGGAAGCATGACCACGGCAAAGATGAGGTAGACTGGCCAGTCGGCAATCACCCCGCGGATACCGGCCCCGTAGTCGGTCAAGCGTTCTCGGAGCCAGAGTTTGATGATCAGACCCGGAACGACGGCATACGTGAGGAAAGCGACGATCCCACCCCACATCAGTCGTGGACCCTGGGTAGCGGTCCACTCGCGGAGTTGGGCCTGAACCTCTCGGGTCGCATCCGGGCCAGAGGTCAGCCCGGCGAGCCAACCAGCGATTGTCACAAGCCGATCCGGGTGCGAGGCGTAGTTCTGGAGTGTCAGGCACGCTGCGGCGGTGAGAACGACGGTGACGGTCTTCCAGTCCATCCCTCGACCGGCGGGTGAGAGCCGGTAGGCGAGCGAATCGGCCTCGACCTTGCGAAGGGGGTCACCGAACCAGCGATCCCAGAGTTTGCGCAAAACACGAACCATCGTGGGAACGTCCCGAGAGCAGGGGCAGGGGGATGGGAGAAGTGTATGTGCTTGCCCGCGGCTGCGGAAGGAGTTTTCGGTGAAGTGGGCGGTTCGCCTGATCGGTCGGACCCCGCCCCCTGTGCCATGCGAAGAGTGGAAACGAGGGGAAATGAAGAGAGAACAACGAGAGATGCTGTCCCGTCGAGCGTTCAGTCTCCAACACTCACACCGGAATCGTGATTACTGGTGCGTTCGGTGGCGACATCCCCATCAAAGCGGCGACTGCACGCAGCGGGAAACCCCTCCTGCCACCCCTCGGACGGACGCACCCGGTGGCTTTGCCACCGGGCTTACGCAGATCATCCTCCCTGTCATGGATACAGCCGGAAGGCGGCAAGATCGATGTAATACGGACCGGGGAACGATCGCGTCTTCCGGACGAGAGTGACGCGGTCCTTCTGGCGGGCCGCCAGGTACTTCATGATGTTGTCCTCGGTCTTCAGATCGGCGTTGTTGCCCAGGA
Source organism: Gemmataceae bacterium (assembly GCA_003136315.1). Lineage (GTDB taxonomy): Bacteria > Planctomycetota > Planctomycetia > Gemmatales > Gemmataceae > Urbifossiella. Next base: position 17,481 of record PLDW01000368.1, read on the forward strand.
GTGCGACCCCGCTCAGTTTGGACTTGGGAATCACAGTGAGGAAGGTCTGCTCAAGTTCCTTGGTGCTGTACTGCTTGTTCCCCTTGCCCACCAACACCTCGTTGTAAAACCACTTGCTGTCCTTGGCCAGTGGATCATTCTCCCCGTAAAGGAACAGCATCGGGTTATTCTCCCGTAACTTCGCGGTCCTGCCCCAGTCCTGGACCGTTTGTTGTCGGACCCACTGTGGCCGAGTGGCGCTGAGCCAGATCGCCCCGGCGATGTCCCGGCCGGCCTCGGGATCCACAACAATGCCTTGCGTCGGGACAAGCTTGTAGGTCTGGCCCAGGCCCAGGAGCGGGTGGATGGCCGGGCGGAACCACTCGGAGGAGATCCAGGCCATCCCCAGGGTGGCGGTGCTCCCAGCGCCGATCAGGTAGATTGAGCTGCTGTTCAAATCTCCCTGGTCGTTTTTCTGATCGATATGCACCCGAGCCGCGGCCAGGTCGGTGAGGTAGACCGGGAAGTAGGCATCGGCGATGTCGGTCTTGACGAACAGGTCGCTCTTGACCGGTTTTTTGTTCGCGCCCTTGATGTACTTCTTGTTCCACACTCCCGTGACCGGGTTGTCCCAGAACTTATCCGTATCGGTGATGTCGGTACTCTTCCCATGACCTCGCCAGTCGAACCGAAAGACGTGGAACCCCTTGTCGTTCAGTTCCCTGGTGAGACCCTCCCAGTCACCCGGCTTGAGCATGGTGTTCCCGCCCCCAGGGGGATACAGGAGGATCACCACCGGATCGCCCTGTCCGGGTTTCTGACTCTTGTGAAAGAGTCCCTTGAGGCGGACCCCATCGGCGGTGGTGAAGGTCTCCTCAACAGGTGGGATTTGTTGAGCCCGGACGGGTGGGGGGTCACCCAGCAGAGCGAATGCCGCCGACATGGCGAACACGATTGGGGCAGCCATCCAGCGTCGCATGAAAGACTCCTCGCGGGAGGTGGGGGAGGGCAGTTCTCAAAGAGGGAACGTATTTGAATGATACGTCGTTGGTAGGGCCGGTCGCAAGCCGGCAGATGTGCCTTCCGAGAACTTGGGGTCTGGGGCGAGCGACGAGGGGGGATGGGTAATTCGGCGCTTGAGAGTCACTCGCCGGCTTCCCACCAGACAGGGTCAATGGCTTTTCGCCATCGCCAAGCGGGTCGGAATCCGCCTCAAACGCCGACCCACGGTGTTCTTGCGTGGACGCTCTTGTCAGCGTAGGATGCGGCAATGCGGGTAGCGAGGCCAACTCCTCCCCTGTCCTGGCCCCCCAATACCCCTGGCGTCCCACCTCGGTTGCACTATCTCTGCCTCACTCCCAACCTCTGGAGCGCAGCCATGATTGGCCCCCGCCTTCACGTTTTTATCCTGCTCACCGTCCCTTTCAGCGCGCCCGCGCTGGCCCAGGATCGACAGCCGGTTCCGCCGGTCGAGGCCAAGGCTGCGTTCCTCAAGCTGCTGGACCGGCCCAAGGTTCCACCTGACATCGTTCGGGCAAAACCCGTCGAGAAGAACGGGCTCGTCTCAACCCGGTGGTCATTTGCCAGCGAAAAGAAAGCGGACGGGACCGTGGAGCGTGTCCCGGTACTCAGCGTCGCTCCGGCGGGGAAGACCGGCAAGCGCCCCGTGATGATCGTCTTGCACGGCACCGGCGGGAACAAGGATGGCGTTGTGTCGTGGCTCGACGAGTTCGCCCGGCAGGGCATCATCGGAATTGCCATTGATGCACGCTATCACGGCGACCGAAGCGGCGGGAAGAAGGGGGCGGAGGCTTATGTTGCTGCCATCACCCGGGCATGGCAGACTCCGACAGGCAAGCCGATGGAACACCCGTTCTATTACGACACCGTCTGGGATTTGTGGCGATTGCTCGATGTGCTGGAATCCCAACCCGAAATCGACCCGAAGCGGATCGGAATGCTCGGAATCAGTATGGGTGGGATCGAAACATGGCTCGCGGCCTCGGTCGACGATCGAGTCGCGGTTGCGGCCCCCTTGATCGGTGTGCAGAGTTTTCGCTGGAGTCTGGAGCACGAGAAGTGGCAGGGCCGCGCCAATACGATCAAGGCCGCGCATGAGGCCGCCGCGCGAGACCTCAAGGAACCTGCGGTAAATGCTCGGGTGTGCCGTGAATTATGGGGCAAGGTGATTCCCGGTGTTCTGGACGATTACGACTGTCCGAACCTGATCCAGCTCTTCGCGGGGCGACCATTGTTCATCGCCAACGGGGAGTTGGATGGGAACTGTCCGGTCGAGGGGGCGAAGTTAGCCATCGCGACAGCGGAAGAGGCATTCATCAAAGCGAGTGCCAGGGACAAACTGGAAGTGCGGGTCAACGCAGGGGTTGGCCACCAGGTGACCCCCGAGGACCGCAAAGCCGCCATTGCGTTCTGCGGGAAGTGGCTCAGCTCGGCTTCCCGGAAGTCGCCGTAAGGACTTGTCGGGCCGGATTTTCGGTCTCACTTGTTCCTAGGTACATGCACAATTATAGGCTACCTTGAGCGGTCGAGTGTAGGTCGGGTTGAGGCTTTGTGAGACCCGACGACCAGCCACCTCCGTCGGGTCTCGCNNAAGCCTCGACCCGACCTACGATAGCTCGCAACAACACGATTCAAACGCACGAATGGGAGGGCGAGGCTCCTGCCGAGCTTTGAAGAACAGCTCGGCAGGAGCCTCGCCCTCCCGTCAGATCGTTATTTGGTGCTGGGATGAGACAGCCCTACCGAATTCGTCAATTATCTGACCAAGCTTTCATTCGTGCGGACTCGGTTCCAAGAGTATCGGGCGGTGTGTGGCCGATCGGGGCAGGGGCCGGAGCCGCTGGGGCCGAAGCCGACGGTGCCGGAGCCGACGGTGCCGAAGCCGCTGGGGCCGGCGTCGGTGGAGACGGCGCGAACCGCTGGGTCAAAGCGCCGATCAGGCCCCCGAGGCCGCCCTCGCCTCCAATCGAGAGAATCTGGGGCACGATCTGCGTCTTATTTTGGCCCAGGACGTCCGCGACGTTGGTGATCGCGGTCGCCAACTCCCCAATCGCCCGCCTCTGGGCTTCAAAGCCTGCCGCCTTTGCCAGTCCGACCCGCTCCACCTTGGTGGCTTCCGCAGTCCCGGTCATCTCGATCTGGTAGGCGTCACCGTCCGCCCGGTGTTTGATCGCAGCGGCCTCCTTCTCCGCGACTTCCACACCAATCTGGGCCTCGGCGAGCTTCTTCTGCATCTCGGCCCGACCCCGAGTCGCTTCCAGGGTGATGCGTGACAGTTCAGCCTCGTTCTGTTTCCCGAAGGTGGCCATCTGTTGATCGGCGATGGTCCTCTCCTTCAAGACCCGGGTCAGGTCCTCCGGCGGCAGTACGTCCTGGATGAGCACGTCCTTGCACTCGATGAAATAGTGGGCCAGTCGCTCCGTGATCACCCGACGGGCCTCGGCCTGGACAGTGGACCGTTTCTGGATGAAGTCCACCGCCGGCATCCCTTGCAGGCTGTCACGGATGTGGTTCCCAACCGCCGACTGGAGCACATCATCGATCAGGTTCGGGACGGTCCCGACGGACGAGATGACCTTCGGCGCGGTTGTGTCCGGGATATGGATCTGGACCACCAGATCGACGACGAAGACGAACCCGTCCTGTGAGCGGGCCGAGATGCTGCTCAATCGCTGGTCCAGTTTGTGTGCAGAGGTCTGGTTCGTTGCCCAGTTGAGGGCAACAATCGCCGTGGGAACGATCTCGTGCTCGTAGAGCCGGGGGTTCACCGCATATTTCCCCGTCCGCAGCGGCTCCTGCCACACCCCCTTTCGCCCTGGCCGAACGAGAGACCCGTACTTGAACTCCTTGCCACTGGTGTCGAGGGTGGGAAGGCCCTCGAACGCCTTGATGACCGCCACCTGTCCCTGACTCACCTCCAGCATCGGAGCCTTCTTCACCCGGACACAGAACGGATTGAGGTTGTACGTCCCGGCCCGGAGCACATCGTGCTGCATCCCCAGGCAGCCACCGTTGTCGATAAAAGCCTGGAAGTTCTGGTACGACTGGTGGTCCTGGTTGCGATCCCGGAGGACCATCTCGACGAGTTGTGCGTCGGTGGTGTGCGGCTCGGCCTGGGCCGCCTCCAGGTCGGCAAATCCACCGATCCGGCCGGCAATGGCCCCGCTTGGGAGCGACGCCCCATCCTTGGCATAAACGACACCGCACATGTCCCTGACCACGCCCTTCTCGTCTTTCTCCGGCTCGATCAGCGTGACCTTCAGGTCGGCTTCGGTCAGGCCGAAGGACTCGTACGTCAGACGGCTACCTCTCGCCTTCCCCTCCAGTTCGGGGTCGATGGGGACGCCGTAGACGCGGTTCCGGGTGATGACCAGGAACGCAACGGGGTGAATCTCCATCACAGTGCCCGGCGGCAATACCTGGCGTTGGATTCCTTTCTCCCCTCCCCTCTGGATGAACGCACTCGGGTTGGCGTAGATGTCGATCTCGCCGACGGTCTTGGCTGTCCGGGAACTGGCCGGGAGCGGCTTGCCAATCTGGGCGTAGACGAGCCCGATCTCCCCTGGAGGCACCTGCGGGATCGGCTCCAACGTCATGGAGTAGATCGGCCATGTCCGCCAGTGGAGACCCGCCGTGAGTACCTTTCCCTGATACCCGGCCTCGCCGGCAAATGCGATGGGGTTGGTCCCGGTCCGATTGCGGATGGAGAATCGCTTGTTGAGCAAGCCCTGCTCCGTGGCTCCCACGATCCGTGTGGATCGGGAGGTAATGATCAGGCTCACGAACAGGGCGATCATAACGCCGACACCCACCAGGACGACGATGGGATCTGAGAGGTAATTCATCACGAGAACCTTCACCGCTCTCCACGCTCGGTTGGAGGGAGGTACGAAACTGGGCGCCGAGCCGTGAGCCGGAGTGAAAGCGAACACCCCAGGCACCGACCTTGCGACACGCAGGTGTCACGAAGTCTCCCCACCACACTCACCACGCCGGTCCGACTGCTCCGGGAATCCGAAGTGGAGGGTGACACTATTATACGAGTCTTGAGGGTTAGAGCGTGTGTCGGGTGTGCCGGTCCCGCACAGACCTGGGCAATGGGACCAGACTCGGGCTGGAGAAACCGTCAAATGGATGGGGTGACCGGGGGATTGGTGACGGTGGGGAGGATTGCACACGACCGGGAACGCCTCGTCCGCTTTTTGCACACATTCCCTTGAGTTTGCAGGTGCTACACCGGAGGTGTCAGGCATCGCTCACAAGCCCCCAGTCGCAACCCGTGTAGTAAGCATGACTTATCTGGCAGATGTGGCGATTCTCTCAACAACTGTCGTCTCCTGGCATCTGTTGTGCATTTCGTGGGGTGGAACACGACACGCCACGGAGTTGATTATGGCCACCCCGAAGAGTCCTCGTCGCATCTCCCCGTCCATGAGTTCGGACAAGCAACGTGGGACGGTGGAGAGCATGCTCCGAGAAATTGCTTACGTCCTCCACGTGACCCGGAAAGTCAACCGGGAGATCCCGTGGCCGATTACAGTCCCGGGCGGCAGTCTCAAGGCCCAACCCGCACCTGAGACACACCTTACGGCAGTGTAGGTGCATTCGGTGTTACGGTCGGCCAGGGGTTCCAGGGCTTCCGCCTGGGTTGAGAACGGCCGAAACTCCGCGGCTGAGAACCCCTCTCCTTCCAGTTGCGGGCTGATCGGTTGAGCCCCGGATAGGGCGTTCGTTCTCAGCCCAGGGTGGAAGCCCTGGTACTCCCGCACCGACCAGTTATGCCCTTTCGCATCCACGCAGAACTTGGCAATCGACACTTGAAACCGGAGCCCTGGGGTTAGACACTAGAACTCCAGCCTACCCCCATGACCGCCCTTTTATCGGTTCCAAGGAGTCACACCATGCTGCGTTTCGCACCGCGGGCTGCCGGTCTGGCCGCCATCCTGGGTCTCTGCATGTCAGTTGCATCGGCCGACGACAGCATGCTCAAGGTCAAGGTTGGGGATGCGTTCCCGAACATCCCGCTGACCGCCGCACAGATCGACAAACTCCCGGGCAAGAAGGCCGGTGATACGATCAGCATCGCCGATCTAAAAGGCAAGACGGTGGTGATCTTCTTCTACCCGAAAGCGCTCACCAAGGGGTGTACAATCGAATCGTGTGGATTCCGGGATATCTCCAAAGAGTTCCCAACAGGTGCCGTCCTCCTCGGAGCCAGTGCAGACACCGTCGCCAAGCAGCAGGAGTTCATCGACAAGGAGAAACTCCCTTACCCACTGCTTGCCGACACCGACCTGAAACTGATCAAGGCGCTGGGCATCCAGTCCCCGAAGGGCATGGTCCCGCAGCGGATCACGTTCGTGGTCGACACGGATGGCAAGATTGCCAAGATCTATGACAAGGTGGAAGTGGGCAAGCACCCGAAAGAGGTGCTGGAGTTCGTGAAAGATCCGAAGTAACGGAGGAGTGAAGCGGTGGGTGGGGATTGCCCACCCGCCCCCTCGACTCAGCGATTCCCTTCGAGCAAATTCGCGACTGATCAGATTTCGACCGAATCCCAAACAGCACTTCGCAGCCTGATCTTTGGGGAGCACCACATGCTCTGCCCACGTTGTCACGGAACGCACCTCATCCTGGAGAACCGCCAACTCATCCCCTGCCCGGAGTGTCAGGGGATGGGTGAGATCCACTGCTGCGACGGACTCCAGGAGCAACCCGAGTCGTGCCAGACCTTATCCGCCTCCGGCGGCCGGCCGACCCCACCCCGTCCGGAAGCCGACTGAACATAAGCACCAGCGGACAAAACCCCTGGACTGAGAGGCAGAGGGGATTCAAACGCCCTCCTGCTCCCCCTTCCTTCTTAGGGAAGGGGGTTGGAGGGTTAGGTTCCGCCCTCACCGCCCTCCGGCTCCCCCTTCCTTCTTAGGAAGGGGGTTGGGGGGTTAGGTTCTTTGGATCTGCTCCCCCTTCCTTCTTAGGAAAGGGGGTTGGGGGGTTAGGTTCTGGCCGATAGTCCTACGGTCGGAAGATTCGCTTTGCCCATTGCCGCCCCGTCGGGTTACACTGCTCTCATCTTCACTACGGTTATCCTCCCCGTCCCGGCATCCATCATGAGCAATACCCCTCCCGGCCACCCGGTCGACCGCCGGACGGCGTTAAAGACTGGCGCGGCTCTCGGTCTCGCTGGCACATCGAGCCTCGCCCTCGCCTCGGCCCAGCCGCCTGGGCCGAAGCCAGAGGGATACACCGATCAACTCAGCTACGTTACGGGCGACGAAGTGAAGTTCCACCTCTCCGCAGCCGGTCCGTGCGAACTGGAAATCACCCGGATCGGTGCAGTGCCCAAAGTCGTGCTCAGACGTTCCGATTTCCTGACTCGTATCCACGAGGTTCCCCCCGATGCTTCCTCCCACGGCTGCCGCTGGCCGGTTGCGACATCGGTCAAGGTGGCGGACGAGTGGCCGAGCGGATACTACGAGTGCAGGTTGAGAACCCAACCGCCTGGACTCGCCGCGGCGACATCGACGCTGTTTTTTGTCGTCCGTCCGAAGAACCCAGGTACACAGTCGAAGATCCTGCTTCAACTCTCGACCAACACCTACAACGCCTATACCAACTGGGGCGGCTATAGCCTGTACGCCTACAATGGCCGGCACAAGGTCCAGGGTCGCCGGGTGTCGTTCGACCGCCCCATCACATCGCAATTCCACCAGTGGGAAGGGCCGTTCGTGCGCTGGGCGGAAGCGAACGGATACACCCTCGATTATGCGGTCAATTCAGATCTCGAATACCGCCCGAAGTTGGTCCATAACTACAAACTCATCCTGAGTGTCGGTCACGACGAATACTGGTCGACCCCAATGCGCGACCACCTGGAAACATTCATTGAGAACGGGGGCAATGTCGCGTTTTTCAGCGGGAATACGTGCTGCTGGCAAGTGCGAAGCGAGGCTGAAGGCCGGGCACTGGCGTGCTGGAAACAATCCTTCGGAGACGACCCGGTGTATCGGTCGGGGGACTACGCGCGGCTCACCAGCCTGTGGAGTCACTACCTCGTCCAGCGGCCCGAGAACACGCTCACCGGGGTTGGGTTCCTGTGGGGCGGGTATCACCGCAGCCACGGACAGTACATGGATGGACCGGGAGCGTACACCGTCCACCGGCCAGACCACTGGCTCTTCGCCGGGACTAATGTGAATCGCGGCGACTCATTCGGGGCCAAGCTACCCGGGTACAAGATTGTCGGGTATGAGTGTGACGGATGCGAGCTGATCTGGAAGGACGGGCTCCCGTATCCGACTCACAAGGATGGCACCCCGGACACGTTTGAAGTGCTCGCAACCGCCCCGGCCAAGTGGCACCCGGACGATTGCGAGTGGTACGAAAAATGGGAGAAAGGGCGGATCGGTAACGCCGTGATCGGCACCTACACCCGGGGTGGCACAGTCGTCACTGTGGGCAGCACCGACTGGGCTCACGGGCTGCGTGGGAAAGACCCCGTTGTGACCCAGGTGACAAAGAACGTGCTCGACAAACTGGGCGGATGACACGCCGCGCCGGTCGTGCTGGCCGAGGCACCAGTGGTAGAGCTGCCCTCAACCACCGGCTAATCGCTACGACCCCTCCGGGGTCGGTCTGTGATTCCGACATTCCAACCGGTGCCGCCTTCTCTGAACCCGCCATTCTGACTGGGGCGCTCGTTTACTCTTTCCGTGCGGCCGTCTTCGTCAGCACCAGTTCCATCACCAGCCTCTCGGTCCCATCCGAATTGATCCCGAACTGGCGATGGACGATCTTCTTCCCCTCGTCCTCCAGTCGGGTCACTGTGCGTGATTTGCGGCCAGCCTTTCCCCCCAGTTCCTTGCTGAAGAGGACGATCTCCTTCCCGTTGAACTTCTCTTCGCTCTGGCGCGCTGACATGCGCGTCTGCCGGGAATCGATCCAGACGCTGGTGAAGAACCCGGACTCGGGCTCGAACCCGATGAGTCCCATCCCGGTCGTTTTCCCGGTGTCGGCCTGGAAAACAAAATCCGACTGGAGGAAGCGACCGTCCTGAATCATCGTCTGACGGCAAGTTCCCTTGACGCGAACCGGGTCGCCGGTTCTCGGGTGAAAGGTCTTCGCGACTTCCCAGTCGCCGACGAATGCCTCCAGAAACTGGTGACCGGCCCCGGGCTTCGACCGTGGTTCGAACGAATTGAGGGGATCTTTCTTGTCGTCTGGCTTTTTCTCCTGCGCCGGGGCAACTCCGCTCAGGAGACAGGCTGCCAGGGGGAAAAACAGGACGATCAAAAGCAGGCGGGTCATGTGTGTGCTCGGCTTGGTGTTGATCCGAGGCTTGTGAGCGAACGCCCCGGCGGGAGGACGATGTCCCGGCGCGGTTCCGCACACACCTCCAGGATCAGCAAATGGCCTGGCTCTGACTTGTCAAGCGGGGCGGGTCGGCAGGGAGTGCAGTTAGTAGCCGATGGTGGAATCGGCCTTCTGAAGTGTCCGTCTCAGGTCAATAGTCAGTAACCACTTCGCCACCAGAGGGAGTCACGAGTCCCCAAAAGATCGTCGGGGAAATACTCGGCTGGATCACTCGTATACTGCCGTCGAACATAGCGACCGGCAGTCCCGCTGGGAACGGCGTCTGCGGGAGTCGCATATCGGCCTCTCGTAACTTCGGGCAGACCTGGAATGTGAGCCCTGGAACAGACGGCTGGGTGACCGGGGGGTCGCCGGTAGTGACGGGAACCACATCGCCCCAGCCGGCATCCGCGAACGACGCCCGGCGGTCTCCGAGATTGTTCAGAATGCCGGGCGCGATGTCAGCATACGCCGGGTTAATATCGGCATACTTGAGCCAGGACCACGGTAGCATATCGTCGCGAGTTGCGCTCGGGAGCAGTGTTAGTTCAAACGTTTGGAAGTATCGTTCGCAGAATGCGATTGTGTTTGAGGTACCATCGGTCTGGTCCCTCGGGAATCGAGGGGGACCGATGAATGCTGCCATGTTAAATGCGTAACTCGTCGGTCCGCCATAAAGGAAGAGTTCCTCGCCCTTGGAGTTAATTGCCTTTGGAGCACCGACCCAATTGCTTGGGTCGCCGGGACTGATCAGGTAAGGTCGCATCCCGGTCGTCTCGACCGGGGGATTGAGAACGTCATATCCGTCAAGCAACCGGACGATTAACCAGTGTGGCGGATCTTGCCGATGACCCTGGAGCAGCAACTCCCAGTTCTCGGACATCGTAGCCGGGTTCGGCTTTACCACGCCACCAATATATCCACCTGTCGCGTCTGCCACCTGATGCATACCGAGCGTGATTTGGTGAAGGTTGTTTTTGGAGCGGAGGAGGGTCGCCGCCTCACGGGCTTTTTGCACGGCCGGGAGCAGCAGAGCGAGGAGAACCGCGATGATAGCCAAGGCCACCAACAGTTCAAGCAAGGTGACCGCGCGCCGTGAGTGCATGCTCATCCTCCGTGACTGGAGCAATACCCACCGCGAAAGGTGGATAAAGCGTTGGTTTTGCGCGAGCGCTTCCTACCCTGCCATCAAGGACACGAAGTGTATGACGTAGCTATAGTCGTCCACGGCACGTTATTGGCCGGACGCCATTGAAGTTGTGCGCGTACTTGCAAGCCTTGCGGGGGGTTCACGAGGTTTGTAACGGCTGTCGGACCCCAGGTATAGTTGCTGGCTCCGATATTGCTGACAATCCCCACCCTGACCGGTTGCGGACCCAACCACTGCACGAAGTTTCCATTCAGAAGTGTTCCATAATCCACCACCACTTGATATTCGTCTCCCGCTTTTGTGGGCGGCTTCACTGTGAACGAACCACCGAACCACTTGGCTGAGCAGTAACTGGTGGCCCCATAGCGTACCCTGACGCCACCGAAATGATTCCCGTTGGTGTTGCCGCTCCACTAGACGTGTTGCTTAGCATAAGAGTAAACGTCATAGCCAGAGTCATCAAACTAAAAATTCATCCCATACTTCACCTCTTCTTATCCTGGTGTCGATCCTGCGAGAATGTATCGATGGGAACTTACCAAATCCAGGGGGGGCTGGACAAGCCCAGTTTTCAAATTTTTATAGACGATGAGGCGTGACTAATCTCCACCATGTGTTATATGATTATATCATAATGTTATATAATCAAATTATTTACTGTCGAGATATTTTGAAATTTTATAGAATTATTTAAATTTAAATTAATATTATTTATTGAAGACTAATTTTGGCTTGACCGCGCTGCGAACCACCCGACCGATGCCCACGAGCCTCCCCTCGTCGCCCACCACGGCAACCTCCACACCCTCAGGGGGTGGGCTCTCACGGCTCGACTCGGCCCGGATGATTTGCCCGGTGCGGAATCGAGTCACCTCGGTATCTGTGAATCGCACCTCGGGCATCCCCGCCAGCGCAACGCTCATCGGCAGTAGCCTCGTCCGTGCTTCTTCGGCTGCAACGTCCAACCCGACACCCAGGTCCGGAGTGAACGGCCCGACCCGTGTGCGACGCAGCGTTTCGACTATCCCTCCACAACCCAGTCGCGCGCCAAGGTCGCGGGCGATCGAGCGAATGTATGTCCCCTTCCCGCAGTCGACCTCCACATCCAGGAACGGCCAGTCGTAGCGAGTCACCCGGATTGAATCGATTCGGACGGGTCGGGGCAAAAGCTCCACCACCTTTCCCTGTCGTGCGAGTTTGTGAGCGCGATCTCCATCCACTTTCATCGCCGAGTATGCGGGCGGCACCTGTTCGACCGTGCCCAGAAAGGCCGACAGTGCATTATCGATTGCCTCACGAGTGGGTGGGACCGCCGCAGCTTCGACGCTCACCGTTCCGTCGGCATCGTCGGTCGTGCTGGTCGCCCCGAGGCGGAACCGGGAGGCGTAGCTCTTTCCCATCGCCTGGACAATGTCCGCGAGCCGGGTGGCCGCGCCGACGCAGACGACGAGGACGCCAGTCGCGAGCGGATCGAGCGTCCCGGTATGACCGATCTTGGTTTTCCGCGGGAACCATTTCTGTACACGGTTCACCACGTCCCGCGAGGTCATCCCGCCGGGTTTGTCGATTACGAGTAATCCGTTTATCATCGCCCCCATCTCGTCCGTCCTCCACCAATTGACACCTCTCACACCCCAAGCGTTCGGATTCTCCCCCGTGATGATCGACATGAGGACGATGTCCGTGCGTTCACTCCAGCCGAGATGGCTCCAAAACCCTTTGCCGATCTCAGTTTCTGCGTTGACCCAAAGGTGGATTTTCTCGTCCTCCCCCGAAAAACAAAGGATTGTTGCAGATCCGGCCAAATGAACCCGAAATCGCGTTCATAGCCTCATCGTGACGAACGTCTTAACACGGAGCAGCAGCGCGGTATAACCTCGTCAGTCAGGAGGTGGTCGCGTGGCAAAACGGCACTCGGATCAACTTGGCAACCTCGAATCCCTCTTCCTGCGGCTGGAGGAACTTGTCCTCGCCAATTCGGGCGAGGACGAGTTCGAGGAGATCTTCAAGCTACTGATCGCGAAACTCTGGGACGAGCGCAGCGGCCAGCCGCCTCGGTTTCGCCTCTGGGACTCGGACAGCAAGACCTTCGCGCAGGTTTCGGGATTACTCCACGAGGCCAACAAGGCTTGGCCCGAGGTGCTGATTGCCATCGAGCCAGCCCTCACGCCCGAGCACCTTGCTGTCTGTGTCGGAGTGTTGGCACGACACCGTATCTCGGACAACGATCTGGAGGTTCTGGACGGCTTCTTCGAGTTTCTCGTCTCGAAGTCGGCCAAGGGGGCGAAGGGCCAGTATTTCACGCCGAGGCACGTTGTGGAACTCTGCGTCCGGATGCTTCGGCCCACTCTGGACGACACAATCCTCGACCCTGCCTGCGGCTCCTCTGGCTTCCTCATCCACGCCTTGAATTATGTCAGGCGAAACGGAGAGTTGCGGACGCACGCTGAGCTACGGAAATTTTGCGAGTCGAAGATCTGGGGCTTTGACCTCGACGCGAGGGCGCTGCGCGTCGGCAGGGCTTTGATGGTTCTGGCCGGTGATGGCAACGCCAACCTGATCCGACTGAACAGCCTCCTGAAACCGGATGCCGTGGGGATGTTCGGCTCCGCCGATGGTGAGTCGTCTCTGACCATAGAAGACGTATGCAGGACTCGGCTTCGACGGCACCGGGGCTTCGACGTGATTTTAACGAACCCGCCGTTTGCGGGCGAGGTGCGAGAGAAGCACCTGCTGGAGTCCTACGATCTCGGCAAGGGTCAAGGCCGTATCGAGCGTGACGTACTCTTCTTGGAGCGATGCGTGCAGTTGCTACGTCCGCGAGGCCGCATGGCCATCGTGCTCCCGCACAACAAGTACGCCGCGAATGCCTTTGCTGACGAGAGGACGTGGCTCTTCGAGAAAACGCGGGTGCTCGGCGTTGTGGGGCTGGGGCGGAACACCTTCTTGCCGCACACGCACCAGAAGGCAAGTATTCTTTTCGTGCAAAAGCTAGAGAATGCGTTGCTGGCCAAAGACGACTACGACATCTTCTTCGCCATCAGCGAGCGCGACGGTAAGAACTCCAAGGGCCAGCCGACCATGCGGACGGACGGCTCGGAGGCCGAGGCGTGGGACAGGATCGATCACGACTTCGACCAGATTGTCGGTGCCTTTCACGAGTTCTGTGGCAAGAACGGGATCATGTTCGGAGAGTAACGATGGCCCTCATCTCGATCAGGCGGCGCAGTGAACTGGCTGAGGTCTTGGCCCTTGCTCCGGAGCGGTACGACCCGCGCCGTGAGTTGCAGCCGCAGGCGAAGCGGACCATTTTGCTGCGTGAGTTGGCCAGCATCGCCAGGAAGACCGTGCAGCCGTCCGAGAAACTCGGCAGGTGCCTCGTTTTGGACACCTCGGACGCCCGCGAAGGAATCATTTCATTCCGCAAGCAGCCGGTGGCCGGAACCGACATTGGCAGCGCCAAGAAGGTGATCGAGGCCAAGCAGGTCATCATTTCGCGGCTGCGACCCTACTTGCGGCAGGTAGCGCTGGTGGACTCATGGATGCAGATGCCGAGCGACACCCTGCTGATCTGCTCGACCGAGTTCTTCGTGCTGAGCAGTATCGATGACCGCTCGATTGCGTTCTTGGTGCCGTTCTTGCTGACCGAGCAGGTGCAGGCGGTCTTGGCGGCTTCCCAAGAAGGCGGGCACCACCCGAGGTTCGACGACTCGGTGTTGTTGAACTTGCCAATCCCAGACGCTGTGTTGCGTCGGCGCGACGAAGACTCTGCAACGGTGGAGGAGTGCGTCCATCTGTTCAGGCAGTCAGAGACTCGTATGGCCATGATCGTACAAGTTAATACGAAAGCACTTGGCTAATGGCATTAGATAAGCTGCTAGAGCAGAATTCATGGAATTATTTCGATTAGTTGACTATATAAGACTATAATAATTCGTAAATATATGTATAAGAACATAGTGTCTTAACTGCCTATCTCACTGATCCAGGAATCCGCAAAGACTTTCGCATCTATGGGAAGACGATTGGACGTATAAACGGGAGGGCGAGGCTCCTGCCGAGCCGTACCACTCACGCACGGCGGAAGCCTCGCCCTCCCATTTATTCGTCCAATCGTCTTTCTGTGGAGGCGACAGCCTCAGCGGGTTCCTGGATCAGACACGACCTCGATCGGTATGCCTCTTCTTCGGTGGGGGCGCAGAATCGCCTCTTGAGATGTTCTAAGCTGTTCGGGTACAACATCCATTACCGACCCAAGAGGGGAACGCGACCCAGGGGGATGTGGGTCGCAAGGGACGACTTTCCCTCGCGGACAAAGGCTTTGCCGCGTGGGTGCCGAACCCGATCGGGCGGTGTGAAGGGATTTCACCATGAAACGCTACCTGTGCTGGCTCGCGGTCCTGGGAATCGCATCGGTCCCGGACTGGGCGTCCGCATTCCAGCCCTGTTGGGCTCCGCCACCTCCACCGTGCGTCCCGTATGGACCACCGGTCGGGTACATGCGTCCGCTGGTGTTCGTCCAACCCTGCATTCCGGTCTACGAGGTGCCTCTTCCGGGTCCCCAGGTCTACCCGATCCCTCCGGCAACCGTCAGCGGCAATCCCCGGAGCGGTTCCCCAAGACCGGTGCCTGTCGCAACGACGCCCCCAACCCCCGTCTTCGCCACTCCAACGTCGGCCCCGCCGACACCGATTCCGGCTGCCGTATCCGGACCAGCGTCTGCACCTACCCGAGCGATTCCCATTACGGGGGGGCCGGTTGCGCCGGTGGTTACCCCTGGCCGGGTCGAGAATCCGACACCTGCGCCGAGAACCCCATCGGTCGCTCCTGCCGGTTTGATCACCCCGCCGGGAGTTCCCGAGGTGCCGACCCCGAAAACCCCGCAGCTCACGCTCCCGCCTCACCCGAGTGCGATCGATCCACCGCCCGTCATGCCCATTCCGCACGCAACGCCGACTCCAGCACCCGGGTCGGACTCGTCCCTGGTGATCCCGCCCGCATCACCAATGATTCCAGTCCCGGCCGAGCCGAAAAAGTTGACCGATGCGGGGGGGGAATCGCTTCCTCCCCTGGTCCTCCCGCCGGAGGGGCCAGGTGGCCCGTCCGGGGTGGTGCCACCGACGGTCGTCCGCTCCAGTCCGCTGACAGGCGCAGGCAAGACGCAGGTGTATCCCGTGTCGGGGAACCCCGGCCCTGGAGGAATGCGGAAAATCGGGTTCTTCAACCACACAGAGCGTGACATCAACCTGACGATCGAGGGGCACGAGGTGAAACTTCCGCGGAAATCGTATCTCCATGCTCAGGTGCCGCCGACCTTCCACTGGATGCAGGCTGGCAATCCCGCGACCAAAACCACCGTACCCGATGGAGCGGCAGGGGTGGACGTACTATTCCGGGAGTAGTGAAGACGGCCGGCGCTGACCGACCACGATTGTGGGTGCCACGGGCGGCTGGTCCGCCCGTGAAGGCCTCGCACGGCGGACCAGCCGCCCGTGGCACCCGATCCCGCTGGTCGATCTTCTCCCCCGCCTGCCGGTAGTGTCTGAGTTTGATTTTAATTCTTAAAATATATAGAATATATAGATAACCAATAATAAATATTACTATCTTTGTGATTTTTATAAGATTTTTCTTGATATTCATACTGGCGAGATCTGCCTGTCTAGTTTACCTTACCGATTCGACCCTGCGGCACATTGCTTTCATCTCAGTTTTTTGGTTGCGATTTGGGCACCCGCAGTCAGGTGATGGTGGATGATTGGAGAGTAGGCGAAGTAGGCCGGGCACTCAGGTAGTGTGTCGTAAAACCGGACACATAGGATGCGAGAACTGGAAAAATCCCCTCCGGAGCTCGACAACTTTCCCACTCGGGTCTATAGTATACATCCGTATAATGCTCTAGGCTCACTGAAGACTAGGAAGGGCAAGATGGAAGCTGAAACTTACGTCATTTGCGAGAAGGTAGGAAAGGGATTTCGTAGTGATGAAGTAACCGTCACTATCAAATCGACTGATGGGCGTCCGGAATTTCTGCGTGTATCCAGTAGCAACCTGCTGGAAAGAAGAGGCCGCAAGTATCTGGCTGTCGGGGTAGTCCACGAGGATACTGAATCCGGGGCTTATTTGATCGAATTCCCCTCCGAAGCTGACTCTGGAACCAGTCGTATCTGGATTTCTAAACAAAACCTCCTTACCGAACCGGCTCCAACATGATCCTCTCCGATCGTGAAGTACAACTTGCAATCAGTCGTGGGTTGTTCTCAGTTACTCCAGAACCAAGAATTGAGCACTATGATTCGACAACTGTTGATCTAAAGTTAGATGCGATCATTTCTATTTGGGGTAAAATTGAGGGAAATGCGGCAATTGGTTTCGATCCTTGCTTCTGTCCAACGGCGAACGGTTTCAATGTTGCAGAGGTGGTTAAGGATTTCACGACCGAACACGATTTAGTAAAAAAAGGCCCCTACAAGATTCCTCCTCGCGGAGTAGAACCCGGTCAAGGATTTATTCTCGCTTGGACACGAGAAAAAATTAAAATCCAAATTCCTCACGCATCTGTGCGAGAGTCGAGGGGAAAAGTAGTCTCGCCCGGCTAGGTCTGGGGATCCACATTACCGCTCCGACAATCCACGCCGGATTTGGGATGGGGGCAGATAAAGAAGGTGACCGTCTTCGTCTTGAAATTTGGAATGTTGGACCAATTCCGATCGAACTTGTCTATGAAATGAGAATCTGCCAACTAATATTTGAAGAGGTTCACGGAGTTCCGGCGAAGGGATATCGTGGTCAATTTCTTGGTCAGGGGCCAAGTCCACCAAAGCCAACGCCGAAGAACAGCTCAAAAGGGAAGAATAGACGGCCCTAAGTTGTTGTCCGATCGATCAAGTCTACCAGTTTCTCATAGCTCCAGACGTGATCCGTAACCTTGGCTTTCAGGGCGGGCGGCATCCGTATCGTCATGTGCCGGGAAATGAAGTTGTTGACGAAGAAGTGCAGCGCGATGGAGTGCTCTAGCCCGGATTATTCATCATGCAAAGAATTGTTGGTGCAACTCCTTCACAGTGCGGGGGTTACCGTGATTTCATGCTAGAGCACACTGTTTGGGTGAGATGGGTGTAAATCGTATCCCATCCAAGTTTTATGCCGCTTGTTGTCTGACTCATGAATAATCCGGGCTAGGTTCTCCCGTATGTCCTTTACACACACCACCCGCGGCGAGCGGTTCGACTTCCCCGACCTCCGCGACCTGCTCGCCCGCGCGAACGAGCCGAAATCCGGCGACCAGCTCGCCGGGGTCGCTGCGCGGTCCGAGCGGGAACGGGTGGCGGCCAAGCTCGCCCTCGCCGATATCACGCTCCGGACCATCGTCGACACCCCTGTGATCGATCCGGCCGTCGATGACGTCTCCCGCCTCATCCTCGACACGCACGACCCCGCCGCCTTCGCATCTCTCCAGTCACTCACCGTTGGGGAATTCCGCGAGTTCCTCCTTACCGACACCACCGACGGTGAGGTTCTCCGCCGACTCCGTTGGGCGATCACTCCGGAGGTAGCGGCGGCCGTTGCCAAACTGATGGCGAACAAAGAACTGGTGTACGTCGCGGCCAAGATTCGCAATGTCACCCGCTGCCGGAACACCCTTGGCGGGCCGCGCGTGTTTGGGGTCCGGGTGCAGCCGAACCACCCCACCGACGACCTCCCGGCCCTCCTCGTCGCAGCGGTCGATGGGCTCCTCTTCGGGTGCGGGGACGCCGTCATCGGGGTGAACCCGGCAACGGATTCGGTCGACACCGTGGCCACGATTCTCCACGGGCTCGATCGATTGATCACCACCCTCGGAGCGCCTACACAAGCGTGCTGCCTGGCCCACATCACGACCCAGCTCGCAGCACTCGACCGAGGAGCACCAGTCGATTTGCTCTTCCAGTCGGTCGCCGGGACACAGGCAGCGAACGCCAGTTTCGGTGTGTCACTCGGACTGCTACGTGAGGGACAAGAACGAGTGACCGAATCCCATCGCGGGCGGGAGGTGAACTGGGTCGGCGAACAGGTGATGTATTTCGAGACCGGGCAGGGAAGTGCCCTGTCGGCGGATGCACACCACGGGGTCGACCAACTCACCCTGGAGGCCCGCGCGTATGGTGTCTCGCGGGCGTTCGACCCGTTCCTGGTGAACAGCGTGGTCGGGTTTATCGGCCCGGAATATCTCTACGACGAGCGGCAGATTATTCGGGCGGGTCTGGAGGATCATTTCGTCGGGAAGTTGCTCGGGCTGCCGATGGGGGTGGATGTGTGCTACACGAACCACGCCGAGGCCGACCAGAACTCGGCCGATAACCTGCTATTGCTGCTGGCGGCGGCGGGGTGTAACTACGTCATGGGTGTACCGTGTGGGGACGACGTGATGCTGAATTACCAGTCGACCAGCTACCACGACGCCGCGATGGTGCGGGAACTGTTTGGCCTCACCCCCGCGCCCGAATTCCTCGCCTGGCTGGAGGAGCAGGGGATTGTCCGGGGTGGCCGGCTCACATCGAGCGAACGGTTGGCTTTGCCAGGTGGGTGGGAGAAGGTGCTGGGAGATTGAAAGCTTTCGGGTACGCGATATTTTCCCGCCTGTCACGAGCCGTACCGGTCTGACCAATCCCGCTTCGCAGTTTGCGTACGACATTGTCCACCGTGCGAGCGTAGCACGTTCTTCCATCACGCTCACTTTGCCTTTCCGAGGAAGTATCCCAAGACGACGGCGAGGATGGGCGGGATGACCATCCACAATCGGCTTCCCCACGTCTCCCGCCTCTTCTTCTCGTCCTCCTGCCACTTCCTGAGGTCTTCGCATTCCTTCTGAAGGAGGGCGTTCTTGGTATGCACTTCGGTCAACGACCCGACCGAGTCCTTCCAGGCCTTCAGTTCGATGATCTGCTGGGTGATCACGGCGGAGGTTGTCTTGAGTTCCCCGACCGCCTTCTGAACATCCGAGTTGTCGGAGACCATGCCCTTGATCGATCCCTGAAGGGCTTCTATCTGAGTGATGAAAGTGGCGCAGAGTTTGGTAAGCTCCTCGATCTTGTCTTCATTTGTGCGACTTGGCATGGACGACTCCTAGGTTCCGGCTTTCTCCAAAAGCTGCTCCGATGCCTGACGGGCACGGAAGCTCAGCAGGTCACCCCAGAGCCGATAGAGCCGTCCGCGGAGATGGGCCTTTGACTCCAGTTCGTCTGGAGCGAACGTTCCAGTCACTGATCCGGTAAAGTCTGAGAGGGTGAGCGTGATGACACTCCGGCCGGAGGCATCCTCTGCACGGTCCCACTCCACAGTCGCGGATCCTCGGTTCTTTCCGAGCACTTCCCGCAAGACTACATCGGCCTGTTCGACCATTTTCCGGATGTGTCCGTCTTGATTGACCTTCCCGCGCATCAGGGTCAGGGAAACACTGTCCTGAAGACCCACATTCCCCGTCCGCGGAGTCTGTGCGAGCCGACGGCAGAGCCCGACAAGGAGGAGCACCTGGTCCGGTGCGACGGAAGCCGGGCGAACACCGTGTGCGATCGCGCTTCGGGTGAAGTTGCATTCCACCAACATCTTGTGCTCACCCTGGTCGATTTGCCCAGAGTACTTCAGTTCCCAGAGGAGTGCGCCCGGAGGCGAGCGATTCGGGTCGATCCGGTTGAGTAAGACCCGCGCGATCCCCTCGAAGGCGGCCCAGGAAATGAGAAGAGCGGAGCGAATCGTCTCAGGGGTCAGCAGTCGCTCCGCCTCCGCGAGGAGGGAAAGTCCGTACTGGGCGTCGTATTCCGCGGCCAAGATCAGGGGCTGAGCCGATCCCACCGATTTGGCTTGGACCGTGATGATTTCGTCGTTCTTGAGCGCGATCAGGTCGATCCCCGCATCTCGGAGAAAGGACGGGAGTTCCGGGGAGCTCCTCGGATCCAAAATCACCGTGTAGCCCTGGCTGCGGTACTTGTCTGCGAGGTTCTGAATAGTCTCCTGCTCAGTCATGGCTTGATCGCCTGTTCTGGAAGGCAGCGTCCCGTGCTTCCCACACATGCCATCGTACCCGATAGCCGGGTGGGCGACAACGCGGTTCATACGTGGTCGACCGCGTCGGGTGTGCGACATGGTTTGCGA
>PLDW01000108.1 GCA_003136315.1 Gemmataceae bacterium
CCGGCCTGGCTTCACCGGGTGGCGGTCCGAATCGCGAGTCGACTTGCCCGGGGCCGTAAGCCCTTCGCGTCGCTGGAATCGGAACCGGCCGACCGACCCACACCCGACCACGCGGAGCGGTCGGAGGGGATGGTCGTGCTCGACGAGGAGATCAACCGACTCCCCGAACGCTCCCGGCGGGCGGTCGTGCTGTGCTANNCGCTCCGGAGGCCGTGGCCCGGGTCGTCCGGGCCAGTGTCGCGTTCCTTCGGGACGGTGCGGCAATCGCAACGGGGATCGTGGGCGAACCATCCGTGAAACTGGCGCAAGGGGTACTCACCATGTGGAATGTGCGACTGCGGGCGGGGCTTCTGGGGGTTGCGATGGTTGTCGCAACCACTGCCGGAGTGGTGTGGGCCGACTGGGAGGATCCCGCCGTCGTGGTCGACGAACCCGCGGCGAAGCCGGTGGTAGCCATCGCTCCGCCGCCGGTGGCGAAGGCCGAGACGCCCGCCAGTCCACCGGTCACTGCCGATGCGTGGCCGCTGGCCCGGCAGTTCGGGATGGATGGGGCT
Source organism: Gemmataceae bacterium (assembly GCA_003136315.1). Lineage (GTDB taxonomy): Bacteria > Planctomycetota > Planctomycetia > Gemmatales > Gemmataceae > Urbifossiella. The sequence goes on from PLDW01000108.1 coordinate 555, forward strand.
CTCAAGGGCGTGACTCCTGACGGTCGATCGCTGATTTATCGGTCCGGACGGTCGGTGATCCTGTGGGACCTGACCTCGAACACTGGTCCCGTCACTTTCTATTCCGAGAACCCGATCCTGGATGTAGCCATCTCCCCGGACGGCAAGTTCATGGCGACTGCGGAGGGTACGAACGGGGTGAAACTCCGTGATGCAACCAGTGGCAAAATCCTGGATGCCCTGTGGCCAAGCGAGGGATTACCACCCCGGGAGGTCGTATTCACACCGGACGGGAGGAAGTTGATTGCCCTGTGCTCGCGGATCGAAGACCCTGATTCGCCGCTAGGACCAGGCAGGTTGGTTCGGCCAGGTGCGTCCGTTCCGCGGGTGGAGGGGGTGGGCCGAAAAAGGACGTTGACCTTCCAGCTCTCCGTCTGGGATTTAGCCACCCGGAAGGAAATTGGCCGAGCCGTGGAATCCGTTTCCAGCCTCGTCCTCACCAGATCTCCTCGTGTCGAACTCGCAGCGGGCGGCCGATTCGTCCTGAAAACCGAGGAGATCTTGAACGAAACGGATCGAGAAATGTCGGTTGATGGTGTCCGGGTGACTGTGATCGACCCCCTGACTGGGACCGCCGGGAAGCCGGCCGAGTTCCGGGTTCCGGGATTCCAACCGTGGAGTACAGAAGATCTGTCGGTCAGCACGGATGGGAAGTCGATGATCGCTTATAAGTCTAACGAATTGCTCATCTTCGATACCACCACAGGGCAGGAGCGGCTCAGACTGGGCCGCCTCCCACGGATGATCCGGGCAGTCGCCTTCTCGCCCGACGGGAGGTGGGTCGCGGCGGCAACGGGGCTCGACCCTCGATCAACGGGTTTCGGCAAGGGGAACACGTCCCCGGATGATCTGACCGGGCCGACCGAGGTCGTCATCTGGGAGGCGACTACAGGGAAGGAACTCGCCCGCCTCAGTGACAAGGAGACGAACCGCGACTACGGGTCGATCCGCTTCAGCCCGGACGGGACGTACCTGATTGCTCAGGATAGGGTTAATGGCAATCTCCACACAACCATCTGGGGCCGACCGCCACAGCCCTCCGCACCCGCGGAGCCCACGAGAATCAGACCCACACCTCTGCCCAAGCCGGAGGCCCCTGCCGGGGTGCCAGATCACTTCCAGGCCCTCATCCGCAGCCTCTCGGCCAATGAGATCACCGATTCGCGCCGGGTGGAGGTGGTCTTCGTGGCTGCGCTGGGCCGGTTGCCGACCGAGGTGGAAGCCCACACCCTCGCTGCCCAGATTGCCCGACAGACCGACAAATCCGCTGCCCTCCGCGACCTCCTCACGACCCTCGTCGATACCACCGAGTTCCAGGCCCATGCGGCGGCACTTCAGCAACTCGCGAAACCGACACCACCGAGCAGCGTCTCACCTAACGATCCGTCCCCCCAATTCAACCCCGGGAGAGGGGGCAAAGGCCCCGGCGGGAAAAACCGCGGGAAGGGATGATCGGATAGAATCATCGTATGGCTGCCGACCGCGAAACGCCCACACTTGCCGACTACGCTGTCACCGCGATCAGCCCCGTGCTGATCATGCTGATGGTCGGGAGCCTCGTCTTCTTCCTGGTCGAGGTTCTCTACGCGGGGCAGTACTCCGAGCGACTCCTTTACACGATGTTCTTCTTCGTGGGCGGAGCGGTACTCATCGCCCGAATCGCCATCCAGATCGATTCCGCCCGCGCTGCCATGTATGGTGCCGGGCTCGCGCTGGTCACTTTTCTGGCGATGAACGCCTATGTCGACTACCCCCCCGGTACACCCTTTCAGACCCTCCGACCGCTGGTCAACATCGGGTTGATGGCGATCGTCTGGTGGTCGGCCCACCGGCTCACCTGGGACTGCACCCACATCGATGAGAACCGCGACGCCTCTGGCCGCGGGCTCCTCTCGGCCGCGGGCCTGGCCGAGAGCGATGCTCCCAAGGAGAGTGAGGCGGAGGAGAAAGACGCCAAACTCGCGGCCGAAACGAGTGAGGCAGCAGCGAACGGAAAGAAAAAATCGAAGAAGAACCGGAAAAAGAAGGGGCCGACCGGCTTTAGCGGCTGGGTCGGGCGGTGGCGGGAGTACCGCGAGAAGCAGAAGAACAAGCCACACACGCCAGGCGTGTGGGTGATCTACTTCGCGCTGGCAGCGCTACCGCTATTCGCAATCGGCCAGTCGCTGATCCCGGCCGACGATGCCGACCGCCGCCGGGCCACATTCCTCCAGATGGCGGTGTACGTCGGGAGCGGGCTCGCGCTGCTGGTGACCACCAGCTTCCTCGGACTGCGGCGATACCTCCGTCAGCGGAAAGCGAAGGTGCCGGCCACACTGACGGTGGGGTGGCTGGGGCTCGGAGCGCTGCTGATTGTGGTATTCCTGACGATCGGGGCGTTCCTTCCCCGACCGCACTCGGAGGTTCCGTGGTTCGGATTGCCGCGGGCTGGGAAGTCGGAGCGGGAGGCATCGGAGTACGCTCAGCTCGGCGACTCGGCCGGGAAGGGCGAGGGGGCGGAAGGGGATCAGTCGGAGAAGGGGAACGGAAGCGCATCGGGCAAGAATGGTGAGCCAGGTGGGAGCAAGGGGGAGAAGGGGAGCGGAGGGAAAGGCCAGGGCAAGAAGAGCGGCGGACAGAGTGGGAAGGGCGAAAAGGGCAACGACGGGAAGAGTCAATCCGGCGAGAAGAGCGAGGATGACAAGAACGGCGACGAGAAGGATCAGGACGACAAGGATCAGGCTGACAAGAACGGCGACAATGCCAAATCGGGGGACAAGACCACCCGTCAAGGGAAGGATGCGAAAGGCAAGTCGGGGTCGCGTGAGCGGTCGGGTACGCGGTCGCAGCCGGAGACGAAGCTCGGCGCTGCGTTGCAGAAGGTGGCGGGGTTCGTGAAGTGGCTGGTGATCGCGGTGGTGGTGATTCTGGTTGTGATCGGGATCGCGCTGGCGGTGCTGCGTTACCTCTCGCCGTTCACCGCGTGGGCGCGGAACCTGCTCGATGCGATCCGTAACTGGTGGGCCAACCTCTTCGGCAAGAAGCCCACACGAGCGCGGGAGGAAGAGGTCGCAGTGATCGCCCGCGGCCCGCAACGTCCGCCGCCGTTCAACACCTTCTCGAACCCTTTCGAGGACGGCACGGCCGACGGCCGCAACCCGGCCGAACTCGTCGAATACACCTTCCTGGCCACCGACGCCTGGGCCTGGGACCGCGACCACGGCCGCCCTCCAACAGAAACCGCGCTGGAGTTCGCCGACCGCCTCGGAAACGAGTTCCCCGACTTCCACGCCAACTTCCGTCGCCTGGCCAACCTGTACGCCCGGGTGCTCTACGCGCAGGGCACCCTCCCTACCGACGCCCCCCAACTCCTCGAACAGGTCTGGGACCAACTCGTGCATGGGGTAACCGCGGCGGAACCGGTGGAGGTGTAGATAGTAGGCGACTCGCTCCGCGAGTCGCCATTTCTTCGCCGCCTGGACATGGCAAAACTACCTGGAGTACCACCCGGAAACGGTCACTCGCGGAGCGAGTGACCTACTTTGAAGGGCATCCCTGGGACGGCGGGGACATCCGCACACCCCTGCTACTCCGCCAACCCGAACAAATCGCGGAGGATCGCCCGCTCCTCCTGGAGCAGATCCAGGAGCACCCGTTCGTCCTTCGCCTTGAGATACCGCACCCCGACCCCGAACAGCCGGACCGCCAGGGACAGGTCCGGGTGCCGCTTTGCCACCTCCTGCCACACCCCGGCCCAGGCGTCGAGCGTCTCCAAGCTCACTTCCGCATATGCCGGCCGGGTCAGGCTCCGGACCAGCGAATCCGCGACATCGGAGAGCCTCTTCGCATCGGCGGCAATTTGGACCAGCCGGGAGACCCGGTACGCCCACATGGCGCGGTCGGAGGAGGCACGGAGGATAGCCGTGATGACATCAGGGAGATGCCACGACCTTGCGGGATTAACGTCGGAGCGGGACAGCTGGAATCGTATTGTGAGTTTGGACTCGGCTTGGTTCCAGTCGCCTGCAAGAATGAGCGTTTCGGTAAGACTTTCAATCGCTCCTGCATCCGAATTGTTTAACTTCAGCGATTGGTGGAGATCTCTCAAGGCTTCGGCGAATTGGCCAAGCCCGAGTTGGGCACGCCCGCAATTCTTCCACGCCTCGGCGGAGTCCGGCTCCAATTCGATCGCCTGATCACAGGCGGTAAGGGCCTCGGCATACCGCCCAAGAGTGTTCAGCGTGTCTCCCTTTCCGATCCACGCGATGGCGGGGTTGGGCTCCAGTTCGATAGCCCGATCATAGGCCGTCAGGGCTTCTGTGAACCGAGCAAGCCGGTCCAGAGCGTGCCCCATCAGAGTCCAGGCAACTCCGTAGTTGGGATTGATTTCGATCGCTCGTTCTACAGCAGTCAATGCATCCCTATACCGACCCAAAATCAACAGCGTCACCCCCTTATCACGCCAGGAAAATGAATCGTTGGGATTGAGTTCGATCGCCCGATTGACCGCAGTCAATGCTTCCGTGTGACGACCCAGATTGTACAGCGCAGCCCCCTTACTGTACCAGGAGATGGCTTTGTCAGGATTCAGTTGGACCACCCGGTCATAGGCAGCTAGGGCCTCTGAGTGTCGCCCGAGGTCGAACAACTCACGTGCAACAGCTGTGCAACGATCACTGTCCTCCGCCGTCGCAGCCAATTCGACGAGAACCCGTACCATCTCCTCCGGATCGCCACTCGCCCGGGCCGCAGCCAGATCCCGCTTGAGCGCCTGTTCGACCGGACCTGGAACCCCCGGTCGGTAGGCCCGGAGGGCGGCATCGAAGTAACGCCGCTCCATCTGTGCATCCGCCGGGAGCCGATCAAGCATGACTTCGACCCCTTCCCGATCGTACCAGACTCGCAAGAAGTCGACGATCAGTCGGATTGGCTCGAGCTGCGGATCTTTCACCTCCACGCACAGGCGCATCAGGGGCTCGGCCAGTTCGTACCGGGACTCCCGGCCGACGCTCGCACCGACCACGTACCCCTTCTCCTTCAGCCCCTTCAACTGTGCAGCGGCGGTCTGCTCGCTCAGGTAGAGTTCCACGGCAATCTCCTTCACTGGCACCGTCTGGGCCTGACGACACAGGAACTCGACAATCTCCCGTTGCTGGTCTGGCAGCCAGCGCAGCCGCTCCTGGTAGTACGGGGTGAGTTCGTCCAGCAACTCCTCGAACGCCGTTACCAGGTCGTCGAGCCTCTCCCTGGTTGCGAACTCGGAGAGGATGATGAAGACCCGGTGGCTCCCCCCGGCCAGGTGGCGAATCGCCCGTACCCTGGCCCGGCCGGTCGGGGTCTGGAGGAAGCCGACGAGGTCCGCATCCTTGCTTTGGGCTGCGATCTTCTGCAACAGCGACAGGGCTTCGTCGGCGGTGAGTGGCTTGAGGTGTTCGATCTGGAAGAAGCCGAAGAACGGCCGGTCCCGGTCGGAGACGTCCTCGGTGAGTTGCTGCGCGGTGGCCAGCGTGGCGGTCACCGGGTACTCCTGGAGGAACGCCCGCCACCGCTTCTGCCCCTCGTCCTTCAGCCCCCGCATCGCATCATCCAGATTCTCGATCACCACCAGAAGCGTCCGCCCGCCGAGTCGCGTGAGCAGATACTCGGTGAGCACAGCGGTCCGGCTGTCGTCGGCAGCATCGGCAAGTTGGTCCCGCGGGGGCGGAGGGAATTCGTCCTTGTACTCGGCATTGAGGGCACGAAGGATACGGAGCAGGAATTTCCAGAATGAGGGGGTAGTTTCGTCCTCCGGTAGCCAGGCGATCCGGACCCGTTCCGCGATGGCCGTGTCCTTCCGCAATCGCGACACCAGTAGCGCAACGAGGTGACTCTTCCCGCACCCCCGCGGCCCGATCGCAAGGAGGTGGTGCTTGGCCCCGAAGAGGATGCTGTCTCTGAGCCGTTCGAGCCAGATCTCGGCGAGTCGCTCGCGCTGGACGAAGATAGCTTCGAGTACCGCCGGGTCGGTACGGTTAGGGCTGAACCGGGAGACGAACGCGCGGCCTGCCATGATGCGAGCCCCCGTTCGAGCTTCCACTACCGGCAGAGGGCAGGCCAGACGAAGCACGATAGACGTATCGTACATCGAAATCGTAGCCGATCAACCCACACTAATGACCAGGAAACGTGAGCGACAGACCGCTTTGGCGGTTGCGGGTCAGGCGAGTTCCCGGTCGTGGATCCACCACTGGCGAAGGAACGGGAGCCGAAACGCAAAGCCCCCCTCCGCGTCGCGGCTCAGGTAATAGTCAAGGACCAAGAGCCGGAGCACCTCCCGGACCTTCTTGGCATCCCCTTCCCCGGCGTGTTCAGCTGACTCTTGCAACTCAGCGAGTTTCACCGGCCGTTCGGCGACCGCGATCGCATCAAGGAGGACGAGTGGAAGCGATCCGTCCCGCGGGTACAGCCAGGCGATTCGGTTGCGGTAGTACTTCAGTTCCCAGGGGTCGTTGGGATCGATTAGCACCCGCTGGATCAACTCACGAACCCGTTCGGGTGTTACCAGCAAGGAGTCGACAGCCAACCGGGACACGATCAGGTGGATGAAGTAGGGATATCCCTCGGTCTCATCGGCGATTGTCTGGGCGACCGAACCTGGCTCTACGTTCAGTCCTTCACCCGCGATCAACCGCCTCGCCAGCTCGATCGCATCCACCCGACTCAGGGGTGGCAACATCACCTTGGTGACATCATTCAAGGGCGCTGCGTATGTATCCACCAACCTCAGGACGTGGTGCATCCCGATCGACCCACAGATCAGCATCCGAAAGCCCCGGCCGGCTGTCCACGACTGCCGGAGGGCGCGGAGAACGTGCAGGATCTCGGCTGCCGCGAGAGGGTTGTCGCGGATTGCGACCGCCTGGAGCATCCAGGGTAACTCGTCGAAGAGAAGGACCACCCGCCGACCGACTTCGGTCTGCTGCTCGACCAGATCCTCAATCGCTGCGGTCAGCAGGTGTTTCCAGGAGCCGTCTCGCGGACGGTCGCGCCCCGTGAGGCGGAAGATTGGTTCGACGGAGCCCGCCATCGGGGGGGAAAGGTATTCGGCGAGGCGGACGGTCGGTCGATTCCACCCAGTCAATCGCTTGAACACCTCGGCAGCGACGATCTCTGCAAACTCGGTGGGCGAGTGCGCTTTCCCGACATCCAGATACGCGGCCTCCCACCCGGCTGGCGGGGCCGCGCACATCTTGCGTAACACGCTCGTCTTCCCGACCCGCCGGTCGGCTTCGAGCGAGACGCTGTTCCAGTTGAACACGTCCCACATCCGGGCGATGAACTCGTCCCGGCCAATGATGTCGGCGATGTCGAGCACGCCGCCTGGGTTGGCGCGCATGTGTGATGTCTCCCGTGCCACTCACAGCGGGTCGGACCGCCACCACCGCTTGAGGAGCGAGTACCGGAATCGATAGCGACTGTCCCCGTCCCGGGCGAGGTAGTGGTCCAGCACCAGCAATCGTAGCAGATCCTTCAACTTTCCGCTCTCCGGCCCGACCGCGGTATTGATCGCGGCTGCGATCTCGTCCAGCCCAAGCGGCGTGTCCGCCCTGGCGACCATATCGAGTATGGCCACGACCGCGGCCTTGTCGTCCGGGTAGTAGTTGTCGATCCTGGACCGGAAGTGCCGGAGTTCCAGCAAATCCTGTTCGTCGGCCAGCAACTCCCCGACGGCCCGGTCGACGACCGCCGGGTCGGCATTCTTCCCCGGCCTGCCGGCCAGCCATTTTGCGACCCTGTGGGTGTAGAAGGGAATACGGTCGGACACATCGGCGAGGGCTGCGGCTGACTTCGCCTTGTCCGCCGCGACCAGCGCTTCCCCGTCGATCAGGTCGGTGGCGAGTTGCACGGCGTCCGCCGCATCAAGCGCCGGGACCGGGATCGACTCCATCGCGCTCACCCCCTGGTCGGCGAACCCGGCCGTCTTCAACCGGGCGATCACGTGGGGCAACCCGATCGACCCGGTCAGCACCATCCGGAACCCCCGCCCGGTCTGCGGATCCTTGCGGAGGTGACTGAGCACGTCGAGCACTTCCATCGCCGTGTTCTCATCGGACCGCAGGATGAGGTTCTGGAGCATCAGCGAGACTTCATCGAACAGCAAAACAACCTTTTCCTCCCCCTTGCACTCGACCAAATCCTGGATCGTGTGCTTCAGCAGGGTCTTCCAGTACCCCTTCGGGCGGGTCGCCCCGTCCGGCACCTTGAGTACCCCGCCGACCTCGGTCCCCCCCAGGCTGGTCAGGAACTCGCGCGCCTTGAACTTGGCCCTCCCCCACCGGCCGAAATGCGGGTAGAGTTTCGCGTACACGGCGTCGGCGAGTTCGTCTGGGGAGTGGACGTCGAGCAACCCCAGCGAGACCACCAGCCACCCCGGCTTCGGATTCGCGGCCATCAACTGGAGGATGCTCGACTTCCCGGTCCGTTTCTCCGCCTCCAGCCGGACGCTCTGCTGTTCGAGCGTCTCCCACATCTCTTCGATCAGTTTGTCTCGGCCACAGATCTCATCCACATCCAGAAGGGCACCGGGTTTGGCACGACGCGGGGGCATGGCAGGCGACTCCGGGTTTGTGCGACGGTGTAGAACCCACGACATCATACACCAGACATCCTCCCACCAACCAGCGAATCCCTGGGTGACGAGTCGGAATGAAGCGTCGAATGTCGCCCCATTGAACGAGTGGGCCTCGTCCTTCGGCTCGACCGGGCTATCCGTGCCACCGCCGGGCGGAACCCCGCTACAATTTCTGCTGACCAGGCAAGACCCCTCCAGACGCAAGCGACCCGACCGTCCTGAACCGAGTGGACGGCCCGACCCGAGACGAATACACCCGACCACTCATCCGCATTCATCACATTCTGGAGTCGTAAGCGTGACTGACCTGCGAACCGCCACAGGCGCTGCCGTCCGGGTTGCCTGTCGCCGTGGCGAACTGACCCGCCCTACCCCGGGGCTCGCGCCGGGATACGTCCAGGCTAACCTCGTGGTTCTGCCCAAGGACTGGGCGTTCGATTTCCTCCTCTTCTGCCAGCGGAACCCCAAGCCCTGCCCGCTACTTGATGTGACCGAACCCGGCGACCCCGAACCCCTGTCCGTCGCCCCGGGGGCCGACCTGCGGACTGACCTTCCGGCTTATCGACTGTGGCGAAATGGAGAGTTGGTCGAGGAACCCGTCGACATCACTCGTTATTGGCGAGACGATCTGGTCGCATTCCTGATCGGGTGTTCTTTCACCTTTGAAACAGCGCTCCTGGATGCGGGAGTGCCGGTCCGCCACATCGAAGAGAATGTGAATGTCCCGATGTACCGGACCAACGTGCCGTGCCGACCCGCCGGGCGATTCGCCGGGCCGATGGTCGTCTCGATGCGACCACTCACCCCGGCCCAGGCAGTTCGGGCAACTCAGGTGTGTAGCCGACTGCCGCGGGCGCACGGGGCACCGGTCCACTTCGGCGACCCGTTGGCAATCGGGATCTCGGCGATCGAACGGCCCGATTTTGGCGACCCTGTGACAATTCGCCCAGGCGAGGTGCCGGTGTTCTGGGCCTGTGGTGTCACGCCGCAGGCGGTGCTGATGGAGGCGAAACCACCATTCGCGATCACCCACAAGCCCGGCCACATGTTTTTGACGGACTGGAAGGACAGCGATTTGGAAGAATGAGCGGGCTCACATCCGGCCCGCAATGAGCGAAGCGAGTTGACCAACGACAACCGTTTCCAAAGAGTGGACAACGATACCGGCACCTGCTGTGCGAAGGGCCTCGGCGGAATGATGGCCAGCGAGTGTGACCCCGACGCTGACCATCCCCGCAGCGGTCGCAGCCTGAACCCCAGCTACAGCGTCTTCGAGTACCACGCACTGGGTCGACACCACCCCCAGGCGGGCAGCGGCCGTTCGGAACACTTCCGGGTCGGGCTTCCCGCGTGAGACGTCGTCTCCAGATACGATTGCCGAGAAGTAGCGGGTGGTATCGGTGAGTTCAAAGAGAAGGGTCAAGTTCTCACGTGGGGCGCTGGAGGCGACCGCCTGAGCCCAGCCGGCCTCGGCCAGCGCTGCGAGCAACCGGGCCACGCCAGGAAGGAGCTCAATTCCCTTCTCGGCCGCGGCCGCGCGGTAGTAGCGTTCCTTCCGCTCGCCCCAGTCATGGCACTTGTCATCGGGGGCCGCAGGGTCGAAGAGCTGGCGAATGATCTCGGGGTTCCGCTTCCCGAACGTAGCGGAGAAATCCGCCCGGGTGAAGGGAAACGAGAGGTCCGCAGCGAACCGACTCCAGGCATCGAAGTGGAGTTCGGCGGTATCAACGAGAGTGCCATCGACGTCCCAGAGAGCAGCGAAGGGAGGCTCTGTCATGGGATTCCCGGGAGGGTAGTGTAGAAAAAAGCAGCTGGTTGGGTGGTGTGCCGGCGGTGGTGCGGTGTATAGTAATGCCCGTGCCTGACAATAGCAGTGGACGTATGGCCACAGCGAGCAAGGGTTGGGGCATTGGCCGCCCAGGAGGCCCAATTGATCACTGTGCTGTTTTGGAATCTGGCCAGGAATGCGGCCACCCTTCCGCATCTTGAGTGCCTGGCCAAATCGCACGCTGTCGATGTTTTTCTGCTTGCCGAAGCCCCGGTGGACTTGAGCCTTGGGTTATCGAAGCTCAACGGACTGGGGGTAGGGGTATATCAAGAGCCAGCGTCTCCTCAACCAAAAGTGCGGGTGCTAACGCGGATGCCAAGCAGCGACCTTTCAGCCGTTTTTACAGGGGCTGCCGGAGATATGACCATCTGGGCGGCTCACTCAAGTAAACTACCGGCCGGAGAAGTCCTCCTCGCAGTGGTCCATCTGCCGTCCAAGATGGGAGGCAATTCAGCATCAGTTCAGTGGTCCTTCGCCTCTCAAGTGGCGCGCGAAATCGCCCAAAGTGAGACCGCACGGGGTCATGAAAACACGATTGTGGTTGGGGACTTTAACATGAATCCTTTTGACGAGGGGATGACTGCAGCCACTGGGTTTCAAGGCCACATGACGAGAGAACTAGCGGAACGCCCCGAACGAGATCATCGGGGCGATAGTTATCGGCGTTTCTACAATCCGATGTGGGGGTTCTTCGGAGACCGGACCCCGGGCCCTGCGGGGACGCACTATTGGGATGCATCCGCACCCAACAACCAGCACTGGTCAATCTTCGATCAGGTATTAGTTCGCCCAGCAATGATTGATTACTTGACTGATCTTGAGATACTGGATCACGATAAAGTTCATCCATTAACTAGGGCAAATAAAATTCCATATAAAAAACATTTGTCGGATCACTTACCGATTATCTTTAAGATTGACATTTGACCAAGGGAGGAACTGCCAGATGCCCCCTGCACCGCAAAGTCTGTGGCCATCCGATATCCGGGCCGGTATTCAGTCGCCCTTTCAAATACTTTCAGCTCAAGCTGGCGCCCTGTCGCAACAGACAAATCGTCGATTAATCGGCGAAACAAGGATCGACCAATCTGATGATAACAAATTCATCACAATTCATCTCGATATGTATGCACCAAATCTCGACTATCGTCATCGCGTTCTGAGTGTCAGCCACGACTCCAAACTGGTGTATCCAGTAGTCGTCGATGCCGAGATGTTCCGACCGCAATCCATCGCCGAAATCATGGACGCAGCGAATACATCATCCGTGTCATCCGTCTTAGCGGCGGTAGTTGGGCCTCGGCCAAAGAAGAAGCCGAATCAGGCTTCGAGTGCCGACGAACTGAACGAGCTGATCAAGCGAGTGCTCAGTTCAGACGAGATCGTGTCGACGGCTATGTCATTGATCGCACGATCGGAAGACATCGATAGGGAGAAGGAGGCGAAGGCGAGGATAGCCAAAGACACCGCTGACATCATGTCGGCAGTTGCTCGCCAACAGGTAAGTGAATCGCCCAGAAGTCATGAGGTGGAGTGACCACGATGAATCGCATCGCCCGAGCGGGTGAGCATGAAAAACAAGACACCCGCCCAGTTTGACCCGGGCGGGTGTCGGTGTGTATAAAGCCGGCGATAACCTACTCTCGCGCTGGACGCACTACCATCGGCCCCAGGTGCTTATCGGCCGTGTTCGGGATGGGAACGGGAGTTTCCACCTGGGCATGGTCACCGGCAGTTCGGGTTCCCTCCGAGCCGAATCGCGTTTTGGCGAGTCGGGAGGAGGGTGTGTATCACGG
>PLDW01000465.1 GCA_003136315.1 Gemmataceae bacterium
TGAGCGCAGCTCTACCACCGGGGTGCTGCCCCACCTCTCCAACATCCGGTGCTCCACCCCGAGCTGGTCACACACGCGACCGACAACGAAATCGACCAGATCCTGGACTCGTTCCGGGCGTGTGTAGAACCCGGGCATCGCCGGGAGCACCACCGCACCGGCCTCGGCAACAGCCACCATGTTCCGCAGTTGCACCAACCCCAGCGGAGTCTCCCGGGGGACGAGCACCAGTTTCCGCCGCTCCTTCAGGTGGACATCCGCAGCTCGATGAATCAGGTTCTGGGAAATCCCGTGGGCAATGGCCGCCAGGGTGCCCATGCTGCACGGGCAGACCGCCATTCCGGCTGTCAGGAACGATCCGCTCGCGATCCCCGCCCGGAAATCCCGGAAGTGGTGATAGCGCAAGCGGTTCGTGTCGACGCTCTCCGCCGCCGGGCCGAGCAACTCGCGCGGGTTGAAGGAGGAAGTGTCGAGCGGGATGCTCCGTCCGAGTTCCTGAGCAATCACTTCGACCGCTGCGGGGCTGATGGTCAAATGGACCTGGCGCCCAGCCCGTAGCAGCACCTCGACCAGACGGATTCCGTAAGTTGCTCCGCTCGCACCGGTCAGCGCGACCACCAGATCAGATGCAGCCATCTTGCCCCCTAGAACTCGTCTGAGATCAAAACCNNGAAACCCCGGCTGCGTGGGGATGGCGTGCCGGGGTTTCGAAGACTCAACCCCGGCCACCCGTCATCGCTCCATGCCGGGCTGATAGGGCCGCAAGCCCTTGCGATCGATCTTCACGGTTTTGATTCTGGACAACTCCCTACCAGGTGATCGGAGTGCCTCCCGGGATTCTTCCACCGGTTGGCCGGATGCTCACGGCTTCCCATCTCGCCCCGTATCGCCCACAATCATGAATAGCCGATCCGACCCGGAGTCATCACATGTTGCGGCTCGTTCTGGCAGTCTCCGTTCCCCTGTTCCTCTTTGTCCGCGCTATCGGTGTGGCTCAGCCACCCGTCCCGCCACCCGGGGCGACAGCCTGGCCGTTCGATGAGATCACCCTGTCCAACGGGGCGACGTACCAGGGTCTGATTCTCAGCGAGTCGCCCACCGAGATCCTTTTCCAGAGCGTCCGCCGCCCACCGGGGAAGCCATCCTTCACCCTGACGTCGAAATACTCCCGTCACGATGTCGCCATGATCAAACGGCTCACGGATGCCGACCGGGCGATCCTCCGCGAGCGGTTGGCCGAACTGGATCTGGACGGTTCGGGCGAGCGGCGAAGGATGGAAGCTCTCGAACTTGTTCCCACGGCATGGCTTGGGAAGCCCGGGGCGGCCCGGCGCTACGACTCCGAACACTTCATCCTGATCTCGGATGCTCCGGAAGAGGTCGCCCGTCGTGGGGCGGTCCGTCTCGAACAGATCTACACAGCATTCGCTCGGTTCCTACCGCCCACGGTTTCAGACGCTCGACCGACAACCGTCATGTTAGCCGCAGATCAGGAGGGGTATCGCGCCCTGCTTGCTCCGCTCGGTCAAACGAACTTGCTCAATCCGGCAGTCTACGATGCGCGATCGAATCAGATCGTCTGTGGGACCGACCTCCGTCGGCTGGGGGAGGAACTTCAGACGGCCAAGCTCCACCACTCCCAGCAAATCGCGACCCTGGAACGATACGAGGAGGGTGTGCGAAAGCTGTACAAGAAGCCCGAACTCGATCGGTATCTGGGCCAGGCTGCGGCGGAGCGGCGGCGGGTGTGGACAGCCGACCTGGCGAACGGGAAGAAATTCGATGCAACCACCGCCCGGCTGTTCGCAGTTCTCTCCCACGAGGCGTTCCACGCCTATGCGGGAACGTTCGTTTACCCCCCACTCCCGGTCGAGCAGGTGAAAGCCGGGAAGGGGACCGGGGAACTGCCCCGGTGGCTCAACGAGGGGCTGGCCCAGGTGTTTGAAACGGCAGTGGTGGAGGCCGGGGAGGTGCGAGCCGACCACGCGGATCTGAAGCGGTTGAATCAGGTCAAAGATCGGCTTCGTGCCAAGGATCGCACGGCCGGACTCGTTCCGCTCGGCGAGTTGCTCACGGCCGGGCGGGAGGCATTCCTGGCTCACCACGCCGCCCAGCAGGCAGGAGCCGACCGAGCCTACCTGACGAGTTGGGCTCTGGCCCATGCCCTGACGTTCCACCGGCGGGTGATCGGAACGCCGCGGTTCAAGGAGTACCTCATCGCCATCAACTCCGGGGCCGACCCGCGAAAGGCTTTCGAGGGGCTTGTGGGCCAATCCGTGGATGCGTTCGAGCGGGACTGGCACAACTACCTTCTGCGACTTCAACCAGATGGGACCGTGGCGAAGTGACCGAAATCCCGGTCCGGTCAGAAGAAATGGCCCGCAGCTGACGCTGACTTCGACGCAGATGAAATCCAGATAAGACTAAACTGTTTTGATCAATATTTTATCTGCGTCGGAGTCAACGTCATCTGCGGGCCGTTCTGAATTGCCACTCCTGTCGGTCGCGGGGTGCAGGAAGCCCCCTTCACGACTCCTTCGCGCGAGCCGGGGTAGACCTTTTCGTTATCGACGATACGATACGAAATTGACCCTGTACGCTCCGCCTACCGTGCGGCGGTGCCGCCCAAAATGGCCGCCACGCTGAACCAGGGCGGCCTGCGGAACCCTCTATCTCCTGTGGAACCCGGCACCCGGGATGCGGGCGTTCGGCGAACCCAAGCCACCGGTGGCAGCGTGCCCCGGCGGTGATCGTTTCCCCTGCTAGGAGCCGGCGGCCCCCGACCGGCCGACACAGATGCTCGACAAAGTGCGCAATATTGGGATCATGGCCCACGTGGACGCGGGTAAGACCACCACGACGGAGCGGATTTTATTTTACAGCGGAACCAAGCACAAGACAGGGGATGTGGACGACGGGAACACCACCACCGACTACGACCCGCTGGAAAAGCAGAAGGGGATCACGATCAACTCGGCCGCCGTCTCGGTGGACTGGGGCGATAACACGATCAATATCATCGACACCCCCGGCCACGTGGACTTCACGGCCGAGGTCGAACGGTCGCTGCGCGTCCTGGACGGGGCGATCGGGGTGTTCTGCGCTGTGGGCGGGGTCGAGGTGCAGTCGGAAACCGTTTGGCGGCAGGCGAATAAGTACAAAGTGCCCCGACTCGCCTACGTCAACAAGCTCGACCGGATGGGGGCCGACTTCTGGGATTGCGTCTCCCAGATCAAGACGAAACTCCTCGCCACTCCCGCCGTGGTGACGATCCCCGCCGGGCAGGACTCCGCCTTCGAGGGGCTGATCGACCTCGTCGAGATGACGTTCATCACCCGGGATGCGAACGATCCGACCCTGCGGAAGTTCTTCAAGAACGAGATCCCGGAGAAGTACCGGGAAGAAGCGGAGTTGCGCCGCGCCGAACTGCTCGATGCCATCTCGGTCGCCTCCGACGAACTGACCGAATTGGTCCTCGAAGGCAAGCCGGTGCCGGTCAGCTTGATCAAGGCTGCCCTCCGCAAGGGAACGCTCGACACGCTGTTCACACCGGTCCATTGCGGATCGTCAAAGATGTATCAGGGGGTCCAGCAACTGCTCGACCTCGTCGTCGACTGTTTGCCCAGCCCACTCGACCGCCCGCCGGTGGATGGCCTCCATCCCAAGACGAAGGAAATCGTTACCCGCAGGGCAGATCCGAAGGAGCCGATGTCTGCGCTGGCGTTCAAGACGGTCGCCGAGAGCACCGGAGATCTGGTGTACATTCGGGTTTATTCCGGCGTGATGAAGCCGGGCGAAACCTACTTGAACACCACGATCAACCGCACCGAGCGCGTTGTCCGGTTCTACCGGATGATGGGTGATAAGCGGATCGAGTTGGAGCAGGCCGGGCCGGGCGACATTGTCGCAGCCATCGGTCTGAAGCAGACATTCACGGGGCAGACCCTGTGCGACCAGGAGCACCCGGTCGCGCTGGAGGCGATCTCGTTCCCGAAACCGGTGGTGTCGTCTGCGCTGACGTTCGCCAAGTCGCTCGACTCGGGGAAGGTTGGCGAGGCCCTCTCCCGGCTCGTTCGGGACGACCCGACGCTTAAGCAGCACACCGATGAGGAAACGAAGGAAACGATCCTCAGCGGGATGGGCGAGCTGCACCTGGAAATCAGCATGGAGAAACTGAGGCGGGCGCTGAACATCCCGCAGAGTGATCCGCAGATCCAGCTTGGCAAGCCACGGGTCGCGTACCGGCAGTCGTTCAGCCGGGCTGTCGATCTGGAGTACCAGTTCAAGAAGCAGACGGGTGGTCGGGGCAAGTACGCCGTGATCAGCGTCCGCTACAAACCGTTGTCGCCGGAGGAGGTCGAGGCCAAGATCAAGGAAATCGAGGAATTGAAAGATCCCAAGGTCAAGCCCGACCCGAACAACGTTTACTTCGTGAACGCGATCACCCAGGGGACGATCTCGAAGGAGTACATCCCCAGCGTCGAGGAAGGGCTCCGTGAGGCAGCGAGGAAGGGGTACAAATTCCCGTTCCCGTTCGTCGATCTGGAGTTCGAGTTGCACTTCGGCAAGATGCACGATGTGGACTCGTCGCAGGATGCGTTCTACCTGTGCGCTCTGGAAGCGTTCCGGGAGGCGGAGGGCAAGGCCGGAATCACCTTGCTCGAACCGATCATGAAGGTGGTGGTCGTTTCGCCGAAGCAGTACCAGGGGTCGATCAGCGGGGACATTAACCGTCGTCGCGGACTGATCGAGGAGACCAGCGAGGATCGCGGGATCGCCCAGGTCATGGCCAAGATCCCGCTGGCCAACCTGTTCGGGTACACCAACGACCTGCGCAGTGCAACATCGGGGACGGCAAGCTTCTCGATGGAGTTCAGCCACTACGCAGCGGTCCGCGAGGAACTCGCCGACCTGCCGAAGAAGGACGCCAAGAAGTAACCTGCATCGTGTGGCACCTGACCTGATCGGTGCCCGCAAGCAACACAACCGGAGGCCAACTGGCCTCCGGTTTCGTTTGGTGAACAGGACGCTCAAGCAAAGACAGCATTCCCACTCATTCAGGAACCCACAGAGGCTGTCGCATCTATGGAAGGACGATTAGACGTACAAATGGGAGGGCGAGGCTCCTGCCGAGCCGCACGACTCACGCTCGGCAGGAGCCTCGCCCTCCCGTTAGATCGCTGTTTGCTCCTGGGATGAGACACCCTCAGCGGGTTCCTGTACCAGGGGGGGGAGCTTCTGATGGTGCAACCCATTTTTCGGCAACAAACTCCGGATATGTCAGATTGAATATCAAAAGCTCAACTATGCGAGTTGGATTCCAGCAGCTATAGGCCGGTACTTTAGGTCTCTGCTGTTCAGATAAACGAATAGTTTCGCAAATTGATTGATTCATAGAGTGGATGTCTAGTCTGCCAGCGTTAAGATATCCATGTAATGACATATACGTAAATAGTATACTACATACTAGAATAACTGTGTATATTTTATTCTTAACAAGTTTCAATTGATTTGTAATTTCGACTGATTGATTACTTTGACAAATTAAACTTTGATTAGTATCATTTGTCCATATTTCAACTATTGTAATGCCAAATACGAACATCAGGACGAGGTGAGCAATGCAAATGCCCTGCCACAATGGTATATAGCTGTAGGACAGCGCTGCCACACGGATGCGAGCAATGTCAACTGGGTGTGTGACTTCCAGTTTTTTCGTTCTCAGGATGGTATCCCGGAGGGAGTGGAGGTCGCGGGTGGTGTCGAGGATCACTTTGGCGATCGCGTAGATTCCGATCAGCGCGACGAGCGGGACAGGGATCACGTTCATGTTCATGGGCAGCCTTCTCCATCGGATAGCCAGAATTGGACCAGTACGGATTTTGACCTGTCACGCTCACTCTGTCATAGTGTTCGTGGCTGCGAGTGGGAAGCTGGGAATTGTCCCTGGGATCGACCTGAAATGAGGCGGAATTGATCGTGAGAGTGAGTCGAGAGCCTCCCTCGACCTGTCTGCATAGCAACCCCTCGATTTCTTTGCAGACGGCGCCAATTTTCGTCGGCTCTCTTCGGCGTTCGCAGGGATTTCGGCTAGTCCCTCGGGAGGCAGGTTTTCACAAGCCTGAAGCGCNNGGCTTGTGTCCCTACACCTTCTCATATTCCGTTGCGGCTCGGCCGCGCTGCGTTTTTAGTGGGTCAAGTGGTCGTAGCTGGTATCTTCCGCTGAGCCTTGCAGGCGTACATCGCCTGATCCGCCTGGGTGACGGCCCCCGGGAACTCGGCAGCCGTGTCGAAGTCGGCCATGCCCCAGGCGATGATCAGGTCGAGGGCCTCCGGGACACCCGGCAGTCGGTTCGCCCGGAGAGTCGCGTCGACTGATTCGAGCCGACACGATAGCTCGGCCGCTCGTCCGCCTTCCAGGACCACCAGGAACTCGTCCCCGCCCATCCGGAACACGGGATCGGTGATCCGGAAATGGCCTCGCAGAGCCCGCGCGACAAGCTGGATCGCAGCGTCCCCGGCAGCGTGTCCGTGGACATCGTTCATCTTTTTCAGGAAGTTCAGGTCCACCACCGCGACGCTTCCAGCGAACGGTGTCCCGTCCCGATCGGCGAGCATCTGATCATACGCACGGCGGTTGAGTAATCCGGTCAGTGGATCGGTCCGGGCGGCGGTCAAGAGTTGCTCGGACGCCTCGGCCAGACGCCGGTTCGTCTCGGCGAGTTTGCGGTTCGCCGCCTCCAACACAAGCCGGATGCTGTCGGTTCCGAGCACCACCATCCCGAATGCAAGGAGGGTTTCGACCAGCCCATCGTAGAGGACGGAGTACTGGAGGTAGTGGAGTTCCCGCCCCGAGTCGGTGGCGCCCAGCCAGCCGATCGCAATCGCGTAATGCCAGAACAGACCGACGAGCCCGGCGAGAGCGACCCGTAGAAGCCGCAAACCGATGATCGTTTGTCGGTTGTCTGGCCTGGCGGGCCAGGTGGCGATCGCTGCGAGCAGGCAGAACCCGCCAAAGATTGCAGCGTGAAACGGAAAGAGGACGTTGATATCCGGTAGGTAAACCGGAGCGATCAGCCCGAATCCCGCAGGGCCAGCGAGCAGCCAGAAGTCCACCCTCCGCAGCGGTGTCCCTTGCGCGTACTCGCGACAGCCCGCCCACAGATAGAACCCGAACACGGACTCGCAGACGCAATAGACGCTGAGGGCGGAGTGGTGCAGCCAGGCACTCGTCGCAGGGGAGATCACGGAAAGGACAAACGAGAGGTTGAGCGATGCCAGAGCAATGCCCAGGGCCACCCAGGCAACCGACCAATAGTGAAGGAACCGTCCGGGGACGCCGCGGGCGAGCAGTCGCAGCAGAATTGCAAGTAGTACCGTCCCAGCCGCCTGGAACGTGGTTACGACCAGGATCGTCTCTTTCGAGGCGGCGGTTTCAAACGGGAAATCCATCAACAGCGCCCCGCGCGGCCTGACCCGCTCCGATGGCGAAATCTCTTACAAACCATCCAGTATAGAACAGAAAACCCCATCCGGGAGGGAAACTGTCCATCTGTGGCGGATCGCCTGAACGCCTGACCGGGATGGCCGATATGCCCGGCATGAGCATCCCAATTCTATCCTTGCCGCAGGCGGGGAAGTGGCCAATGACGTCTGCCGTTCCTGGCCTGGTTCAATGGGAGGTGACAACTGGCGAACCGGCGACGTCAGTCGCCGGGTAAGCTGGTTGGGTGTCGGCAGCCCGGAATCGGGCGAGCGGTCTGGTTCCCGCGACAGGATCGCTGTACGCTCGGAGGTGAGGAGGAATCGGCATGTCCGCTGTCATCGTCCCGCCACCCCGTCTGTCCCCTGTCAACGCCCAGCCGCCGCGGCCGAAGCGGTTCACCGTGACCGAGTTCCACCGCCTGGTCAGCCTGGGGTTGCTCACAGGCCGACGGCCGTTTCTGCTCGACGGGGTGATCTGGGAGCAAGAACCAATGAATCCGCCCCATGCAGACGGCATCATCCTGGTGACCGAAGTGCTACGGGCGGTATTCGGCCTGGGCTGGGTGGTCCGGGCTCAGCTCCCGCTCCAGCTCGACGAGTTCAACGATCCTGTGCCGGATTTCGCTGCTGTGCGTGGCGGCCTTCGCGACCACCTCGGGCAACACCCGAAGACCGCCGATTTGGTCGTCGAGGTCGCCGACACGACATTCGACTTTGACACGACCGAGAAGGCCGAGCGATATGCGACGGCAAAAATCCTCGACTACTGGGTTCTCGACCTGACGGGCCGCAGGCTGCTCGTGCTCCGCGACCCAGCCCCGCTCCCGTCCGGGCTCGGGGCGACCGCCTACCAGACGCAGTTGACCCTCGGCCCGGCCGACACAGTCGCCCCGCTTGCCGCCCCAACCGCAACAGTCCGGGTCGGCGACATGCTCCCATGACAAATCCGAGAAGTCGTTTCTGCCACACTCTTGAATTCTGCGAAGGGTATCTTTCTTCTCCAGACACGCGCAGTCGATGGTCATTTCTTGAGCTTCGCCAGGAACTCCTGGACGCTCTCCCGGACGTCGCTCTTCTCTTCCAGCAGGGCCTGCACCGTACCCATGTGGTCGCGACCCTTGGCGACAAGCAGCGTGGCCTTCGCCTGCTCGGCAGTTGCCTTCTCAAGGAATGCCTTGGCATCCCCTTCCAGCATCGGGAAATCTCGCTCCCCCACGATCAGGCAGGTTCGCGGTAGCTTCTTGGAGATGTGGCGCAGCGGGCTCGCGTCGCGCATCACCGTGGTGTCCCGCGAGAACACATCTGCCCCCCGACCGGCCATGAGAGCGTCTCCGAATCCTTTACCCTCTTTCCGCGGTTCCAGATCAACTGGTGAGCTGAGCCCGATCACCCCACTAATATCCGCTGGAGTGAGCTTGTGCGTGGCGAGGTACTTCGGGTCGGTTGCAATCAGTAGAGACAGGTGAGCGCCAGAACTGTGGCCCATCAAGACAATCCGTTTCGGGTCGCCACCCTTGGCTGCGATGTTGCGATACACCCAGGCGAATGCCGCAGCCATGTCTTCAGCCTGGGCGGGAAACTTGTCTTTGGGTCCAAGACGGTGGCTCGGGAGGACGCACCCGTAACCGAGCCCCTGGAACATCTCCCCAATCGCCGCGACCGATTTCCGACTCCCCCGGTGCCAGCCACCACCATAGGTGAACACGATCGTCGTGAACTCCTTTTGTTCGGGGAGGTACAGGTCCAGTTTGTTTTCGTCGCCACCCTCCGCGTAGGGAATATCCGCTTCAAGACGTTTGGTTCCCTCCTTTGCAGGGTCGGTTCCAGTCGACACCGTCAGGGGCGCAGCGCTGAGCAGGACGATCGCGGCAATCGCTCGCATAGGTCACGCAGGGGGCGGAGGGGAGATTGACTTTGCCACGCAAAGTAGTTTACACAACGCAGTCCTGCGCGTCCAACAGAGCGAACGGAGGTGTCGGCTGCCCCAGTGAGGTGACCTCATACAGGAACCCGCTGAGGTTGTCGCATCTACGGAGAGACGATTAGACGTATAAATGGGAGGGCGAGNNCTCTGCGGGTTCCTGTATCAGGGAATCCGCAAACCGCGGCATGTCTCTTCGTAGGTGGCTTCCAGTTCCAGTGGCACGAATTGCGTTTCGGTCAGCCACAGGGGCAGCGTGGGCAGCGGCGATCCGATGGCCAGTTCATGTGGCCATGCCTCGACCCGGTAACGGTCTCGAAAACTCAGCGACCGGCAGGAGACAGCATAGGTCGAAGCCAATGCAATCGAGGGGCGAGCCGCTCCGAGTCGTTCGGCGAGTTCCGCGTAGAGGTTGGCCGACCGTTCCGTGACGGGATCGACGATCACCACACAGACATCCTGCTGCAACAAGGCATGACATTTCGAGACAAATGCGTCGCGGCTTTCGACGCGATCCTTGTTGCGTGGGCTAACAAGTTCCACTGCCGCGACCAGTCGCCGCGACCTGCTTTGATCGTATACCCTCACTTCGTATTCCGGCGGAGTCCGTTCGTCGGTGTCGAGTAAAAGGGTGGGAGAAGCCGGCTCCCATACAACAGACGTATCAGAAGGTGTTCCATTTTCGACGCTGCGGGAGCTCTCCAGTTCAAACGCCGCGACATCGATTTCCACCGAACTGCCCAGGTGGATTTTGACCCCACTCCGGTAATCGGGAGGAAGGATGCTGTTCAGCCTGATCGCAATAAGGCCTGGCCACAAGCCATGAAGCTCTTCCCACGAAGCAATGTTGGCCACGGGTGGTCTGAAGTGATCGCGAAGTGGCATAAGATTGTCCTCAGTGGCTATTGTAACGTGGTGGTAGAGAGAGTGGAACCACGTGGCAACCTGAACGGTTTAACTCCCTATTGCATTGACATCTGCGATTCAGGAACGCCTTGCCTGTCCCTCCCAGCGAGTTCAGCAATGCTTTCGACCCGCGCAGGCCGGACACGCACTGTTCTTCTCACCGTCGGGGTTCTGCTCACCCTCGGCCTGGGCGGCTACGTCCTGTCGCGGTCGTCGTGGGTTCGGGCGAAGTTCGCCCACGATGCCGACAACCCCGACGAGATCGCAAAACTCGGTGACGCGAAATTGTCGGTCGAACCGTTGGCCGATCCCGCTGTCGGTTGGCCCCAATGGCGGGGTCCGAAGCGGGATGGGCGTGCTCCTGTCGGCCCCCTCCGCACCGACTGGGACAAGACCCCCCCAAAGCCCCGCTGGTCGGTCCCCTGCGGCGGTGGCTACTCCTCACTCGCCGTCGTTGGGGGAAAGGTCTACGCGCACGATCGAACGGCTGGTGGCGAGCGGGTGATGTGCCTGGATGCCGCCACCGGCAGCAAGCTCTGGGAGTACCCCTATGCGGCCGATTACTCCGGGTTCCGGATGGGGTACGCATCCGGCCCGCGGGCCACCCCGACGGTCGTCGGGAACCGGGTGTACGCCGTCGGGGCGGTGGGCCGGTTCCTCTGCCTCGAAAGTCCGCCCGACGGAGGGCAACCCCATCTGCTCTGGGAACACGACCTGCTTGGCGAATTCGGGGGGTCGATGCCGTCGTGGGGCGTATCGTGTTCGCCGCTGGTTGAGGGTGGAGTGGTGATTGTCCAGCCGGGCGGGAAGAACGGCTCGGTCGTGGCGTTTGATAGTTCGACTGGAGAAGTCCGCTGGAAGGCGGGGGCAAATCCGGGAGGCTACAGTTCGCCCGTGGCAGCCACGGTCGGCGGCGTCCGACTCATCTACGCCCTGACCGGCGACGCTTTCCTCTGCATCCGCGCTTCGGACGGTGAGGTGATGAGCCGCTACGACTGGAAGACGGACAATTTCGGGAACATCGCCACGCCTGTCGCTGTCGACGACTATGTGTTCATCTCGTCAGCGTACAACAAGGGCTGTGCGCTCCTGCGCGTCGTTCCTGGTAACGACCGGGTGACGCTGGAAGAGGTCTACGCGCGGAGCAACCGGGTGCTCCGGTCGCACCACTCCACCCCGGTCTACAAGGATGGCTTCCTCTACGGGTTCGACGGCACCCGAGACACGATCCTGAAGTGCGTCGATTTCCGCAAGGGAACGGACGCACCGGGTTGGGGTGATAGCGATATGCGGTCAGGCACGTTGATTCTCGCCGACAAGTATCTGGTCATCCTGACCGAAAAAGGCAACCTCGCCCTCGTGGAAGCAACGCCCAACGAGTACCGGCTGGTCGCGAGCGTGCCGTCCGGGCTGAGCGGTTCCGAGATCTGGTCCGCCCCCGTCCTCGTCGACGGGCAACTCTACCTCCGCGGTCCGGACAAGATCATCTGCCTGGACGTTCGCCACTGAGGTGCTCGATGTGGGAATTGCTCGCTCGGCCGCAGATTCGTTTGCAAGAAGAATGTTAACCACAGAGTCACAGAGGACACAGAGGAAAGACAGAAAGCCGAGAGAGCAGAGAAAGAGCTCGGAGGTCTTTCTTTGTTCATCTGTCTTCTCTCTGTGTCCTCTGTGACTCTGTGGTGAAAATTATCTTCTCTGTAACTCTGTGGTGAAATCGTCTTCACCTTCGTCCTTACCCCTCAGGTCGCGTCGCCAATTCACCGCGGCTCACAGTCACAGCCCGGCCAGCCAGAAGAACCCGAGCCCCCCGTCGGGAGACCCGCACCACCCCGCCCCTTGCCGAGATCTGCCGCCCGACCATCTCCTGCTTTCCAAGCTTGTCCCCCCAGTATTCCGACAGGCAGCAGTGAGACGACCCAGTCACCGGGTCTTCATCGATTCCCGACGCGGGTGCAAAGAACCGCGAGACGAAGTCGTAGGCTGGATCGTTCGAGGGAGCCGTCACGATTACCCCCCGACACGCGACCGCTGCGAGCTTCCGGAAATCCGGCTTCAGCCCCCGGACGTCCGCTTCGGACGCCATTTCCACAAGGAAATCGAAGCTGTTGCGGCCGACCGCGACGGCCACCGCCCCGAGCGCATCCAGCAGACCGGCAGGTGGGTCGCAGGGGGTCGCGGGCTTTGCTGGGAAGTCGAGTTCGACCTCACCCGACGACAGCGGAGAGGCGGATAGCGTTCCACTTCGAGTCGTAAAAGTCAGAGTGGCTCGTGGCGCGTGGCCGTTCTCCCAGAGGGCATGAGCAGAAGCAACCGTGGCATGGCCGCACAGGTCGACCTCGACCGCGGGAGTGAACCAACGCAGCTCGAATGCGGTTTCTGACCGCCGGACCAGAACCGCGGTCTCGGACAGATTCATCTCCCGGCCAAGGAGTTGCAGCCAGCCATCGGGTGGCCACCGGTCGAGGAGGCACACGGCCGCCGGGTTGCCGGCGAAGAGCCGGTCGGTGAACGCATCCACCACATACAGCGGGATCGTCACGGGAGACTCACTTCAGGGAAATGGGACAGCAGCGAGTTGCCACTGGGGGAAGACCGTTCTCACCGAGCCGAGGTCGGCACGAGCGCGGGGCGAAAACGGCTTGACTTTACGACACCCGCAGGGGCTGCCCAGGTTCACCACAAAGTCTCATACAGGAACCCGCTGAGGCTGGAGTATCTACGGAAAGACGATTGGACGTATATACGGGAGGGCGAGGCTCCTGC
>PLDW01000186.1 GCA_003136315.1 Gemmataceae bacterium
GGGTGTACGACACGGTTTGCCCCAGGCGACCATTAGCCAGCAGTCAGAATGTTGCAACTCGTTGCCATTATTCAAGTTACAGAATGAGAGATGGTGTGGCCGGGGTTGAGTCTTCGAAACCCCGGCAAGCCAGCCAGGGTTTCGAAGACTCAACCCCGGCCACCCAGCCGCCGTCAACCGCAATCGCTGGAAGGGGGTGAGAAGTGAGACGATCACCAAGTATTCGGCCCGCCAACCCAATCGTGAGTGGTGTCCGGCGAGTATTGCACGCGCGGCTTTCAGGCGGATTCTGTGAGTCGAATTGCTGCTTTTTGAGGCAATTTCGACCCCGTGCAATACTCGCCGGACACCACCCTCAATAACAGATGCTGGAGAATCCAGGCCATTGGTTCGCTCCAGCATCTGGTAGGCGTGTTCAGAGCCAGACGAGTATTCCGGTGCGACGTTCAGCGGTCTGAGGGCTTGTTGTCGTGTACGGAGAGTACCCGCGGTTCTGGTGCCACCTCCCGGCGTGGAACCTCGCGTGGGTCGGGTGCCAGCGGTCGGGCCAGGGCTTCCGACAAGGGTCGCAGATTGCCCCACTTCTCCGGGTGGGGATTGTCTTTGTCTTCTTTATCCCAGTAGGCGTTCCAAAACTCGTGGTAGAGAGGTGGCGAAGCCGGTGATCGCCGGGGCCTTTCGACGCCAGGGGGGAGAGGTGGAATACGCCCTCCCGGGCGTTTCACGATGCAAATGTGATCGCAAATATCCACCCCTCCCACTCGGGAGTAAACAATCTCCACCCAGTCTCCCACTTTGACATCGGTCAGCCGGTACATTTGAAACTCGGCAACATTGTAACCGTTGCCGAATCTGTCGACAGTACTCGGCTGGCGTGGAATGCCACCAGCGGCCAGCGTTGCGGACACACGGAAGCGTTTGGGCGGTTGGTCGGGTATCACCGTCTTGACCTCTTGGCGCACACGGTCTGGGCCGGGGCTCCACACCACTTTCATGTAGGTGTATCCAGGAGCCTCGATCGTGATCGACTCCTTCGTGACTTCGTTGACCCGCCCCCGAGGGTAAGGCCTGCCTGCGAAGTCCTTGATCTCGGGAGGGACGGGGTCAAAGGTCTGACTTACGGTACTCGTGAGGACGACGATCATGCCGTAGCGGAGGAGAGTGATCATAAGAAAGCCTCCATAACGAGTATTGGTCGCGCCGGTTCCCCCGCAAAGCGGGGGAACGAGGACTTGAAATTGTTACGCCTGATAATTCAGATACCATAACGTGACCGGCGCAACTCCTCCTGTAGTGATTGACCACGGGGCATCCAAGCCGACGGCGTTCGGGTTCCCGATGATACCCCCTCCTCCGCGCAACACCAACCAGATACCGTCTCCATAGGGAGCACCCGTATAGCCGTAGTCGGAGTCAAGTACGATAGGGTCTATGGTTACAAAAATACCGATGGTGAATGTCTTGGTTGCCGACCACTTATCAGAAGGCGCAGTTGCGTTCCCCACCATACCGTCTTGGGCCACCCCCATCACAAGAGGATGATACGTTCCGCCGGTCCAGGTGACGTTTCCCAACACATACAGTGTTCCGAACCCATTATTCGCGATCGCATTCGTGGAGCCCCCCGGTGTGTCGAGATAGATGTCGCCACCGGTCACGGTCAAGTTCCCGGCGATAATGGCACTGGTGGGGAGCGAGGAGTCGCTGGTGGTTTGTCTCACCAAAGTGCCACCGGAGACAACCATGTTGCCACTGTATAGCACTCCGTTGACTCGTTCGTCCAGTGTTATGAGGCAGATCGACAGCATTATGAAGAGGATGCTAGCCGCACCTGGAGGATTGGTCAAGCGAAAAAAATAGGCCGATTGGGAAAAATCGCAGAGGGCACGTTTGATAGTCTCGGAATACTATTAGCGCATAATCGCAGTGCAGATATCGTGACTCAGGGTACACACCCGAGCGCAGTGTCGCCCGAAGGGCATCGCGATGGCCCAGGATGATTGGGTGCAGTTCCCTCGTTCCCACGCGGAGCGTGGGAACCAGAGAGATGTTGTCGCGTCGGGCCAGAAGTGTCAAATCCGCCCCTGCATTTTGCCCTCGTTGTCCCTGCAACGGCGTGGACTGTTCAGCCGCTGCCAAAGCTCTGTAGGCCATGAGAACCGTGAGGCCCAGTCAGCTTGAAACCCCCGTCGCATGTCATCATGGCCGCTGCTGTTACCGCTGAATCCGACCGAATTTGCACATCGGCAAACTGGTCCGGAGCGTAGAGATTCCCGCGTTTGTTACATCAGAATCGTCGAGGTTGAGATTCTGCAACTGTTTCATTGTCACTAGTTCCTTCAGTCCAGCATCCGTCACCTTTGTGCCCTCAAGGTCCAGATTCTGTAATTGTTTCATGGCCACCAGTTCCTTCAGCCCCGCGTCCGTAATTCGCGTATTGCTAAGATCCAACGTCTGGAGATGTTTCAGAGCTGGCAACTCCTTGAGCCCTGCGTCCGTGACGTCCGAGTGGCCGAGTTGTAATTCCTGCAACGGCGTGAGTGCCGCCAGTTCCTTCAGCCCTGCGTCCGTCGCCTGCTTCTGGGCGGGCCAGAGCGTTCGCAACTGCTTCAGTCCGACCAGTGCCTTCAGCCCCGCAATCGTTGCCCTGGTGTGGCGAATGTCCAGGGACCGCAACTGAGTCAGTGGTGCCAGTTCCTTCAGCCCGGCGTCTGTCACATCCGTGTCGTCGAGGTAGAGCCACTGCAACTGCTTCAGACCGGCCAGTTGCTTCAGCCCTGTATCCGTCACCTGAGTCTCGCCAATATCCAGGTACCGCAACGTCTTCAAGCGGGCGAGTCCCTTGAGGCCCGCATCCGTCACCTTCGTTTGCCGGAGACTGAGATCTTGCAACTGCTCCAGTTCCGCCAGCTCCTTGAGCCCCACGTCCGAAACGTAGGAGAAGTTCAGGCCCAGCGCCCGCAATTGCTTGAACGAGGCCAGTCCTTTGAGCCCCGCGTCCGCATCCTCCTGGAAGTAGAGATTCACTTCGACCACGGGCTTCCCGGCGGCGTTCTCATCACGCACGACAGAGCCGTGTGCGTCGATGACAGATTTGACCGCCCTGTCCTCGGCGTCGTCGGCCGGGGCCGTCTCCGCCGCCAGGGCAAGACCGAACACGCCGATTGCCAGGACCGGACACAGCAACCAGCGTTTTCCTGCTCGCATGTTAGCCTCCTTGCCTCAAGCGGCATACCGACCAGAGTTGAACAACCCTGCTCACGGCTCGTAGGGGACGAGGGGTGGGAACACTTCGTCGTCGCCCGAGAAGAACTGGAGCCCCCGGAGGACAACGACCCCGCTCTCAGTGGCCCGAAACTCCAGTCGCCACATCCGACCCTTCGTCTTGGGCACCATCACCGAGTCGTCCGCCGATTTCAGGTCGGCCTCGGCGATCAGTTGGGGCTGGCCCCCGGTGCCTGGTCCAGCGACTCGCACAGAGCGGGCGATATGGTACTCGCCGCTGTGTTGCGAGTGGATGGCAATCCGGGTCAGTTCCACCTCGTAGGGGAATTCGACATCCACCGAGACCCAGCCTGTCCCGGATTTCGCTGATTGCCACATGGTGGATTGGTCGAACGTGACCCTCCCGACCTTTTTGTTCTGGCCGATCCGTCCTTGCACGATATTGGCGACCTTGCTGCTGAAATCTGCGCCCGACGGGGTCGTGACCTTCACTCCGTCGGGGTGCTCCGGGATCTTCATTGGCCCGAGCGTCACCACACGCTCCGCGATTTTGTAGCCTCTCGGGATGTCCTTCACGGGATCCCAGCGAAGTTTGGGAATCGCCCGGGTGTTCAAAGCGAGGCCGCGCAGGTCTTCCGGGATGAACCTCCCCGGTGTCCGGCTGGGTGTGAACTGGTTGGTGTGGTGTCGGGGGTTATACGACATGAGCGAATCATTCGCCTTCATGTCGTACCCATACGCATTGACATGAGGCAAGCCGAATGAATGCCCGAGTTCGTGCTGCAAGGTGGACTGGAAGTTCGGGGATCTGTCCAGTGCGAAGGAGGAAAGGACAATGATCCCGCCACCGGTGTTGAAGCCGCCGTTCAAGGGCCGCCCGCCACCATTTGGAAAATCGTCTTTGGGATTCATCACCACGACGAGCAGGATGTAAGGGCAGTTGTAGCGAGTGAATTTCAGGTCGGTGAGCAATTCGCTGACCACCTGGGGCGCGGACGATTCTGGCTGGTCGCGGTAGAACGCCAGGCCCCGGCTCGATCGGTGGATTCGTGGTTTCTCGTCGGCGATGGCGAAGGTGGTCTGGTTCTTGAGTAACTCGCGATACCGCGTCTGGGACCAGTTGAGATGTTGCACAAGGCGTTTGGACTGGTTGTCTGTGGGGGCGGGCTCGCCATTCGGGACAAAGAAGACCGGAAGAACTTGGACTTCACGCGGGGGAATCGCCTCCTGCCCCTCGACTATCCCTGTGGTCAAACAGATGGCGAGAAGCGGCCAAGCCTTCGAGAACCGATGCAGTAGGGCCAGCCCAGACATCCGAATGGTCTCCTGTGTGGCCGAGCCCCATGCTGCGGAGCCGGCCGAGTTCCCGCGGCTGACGTCACCATCTCACACTCCCCCGTGTGCTCTTGCAACTCTTTTTCCGGTTCCTGGGTGCTGACGTTGCCTCAAGAACGACCGCGGATGACGCAGACTCCACGTCGGTGTCTACGTCATCCGCGGCCGAACCTGAATCGCCTCACTCCACCTCGACCACCAGCGATTCTTGCTTGAGTACCTTCCCATCTGATGTCGTGATCGTCCATGTCACCTTGGCCTTGCCCGACTTGGTGGCCCGGATGGTGATCGTCTGCTTGTCGCCGGTCTTGTCTTGCCCATCGACCGTGACCCCAGGAGAGTCGGAGTTGACTTTCACATTATCCACGGCAGATGGGTTGACCGGCTCGACGACCATCACCTCGTCGCCGACTTTCATCTTCAGCGGGTTCGGGAGGTTTGTGCGGTCGTACAGGTTTCGCTTTCCCGTTGTCGCTGCATTGGTGGCGGGCAACGGCTGCTTCCACAGTTGAGTGATCGTCTGAGCATCCGGAGGTGCGGTCTGTCGGTTCGCGACCAGCAGGCCGTATTCCCGGACATAGAAGACCAGAGGCTCCCCCTTGCGGCCGGTGTCCTGGTAAAGCTGGAACCAGGCCCCGATGGTGAGAGTTTCCCCCTGCGACTCGATCACGGGCATCGGTCTCGGCATGGGTCGAACCGGGATGTCCAGCCCGGCCTCCGTCTTGAACACCTCCAGAGCCTTGTCGAATGGTACCACTTCTCCTTTCGGTCCGAGCCGGACCTTCTTGTCCAGGGCCACCCGGATGCGATCCGACACCGGCCCCGCGGGGGGTGAATGTCGTTGGTTCATCATCGCCGCGTGGAGTAGTAATTCCTCGGTCCATACGGTGGGTGGGGATAATGCCGGTGCTTGGTCTGCTAGTCGCCGAGGTACGTTCAGCCCCGAGTGGGGTGTGGGTCCGACGAGGTGGCACACCGCGCACCCCTGCCAACTCGCTTTAGCCAGGCGATGGACATCGTCCGGAGGAGCCTGAAGCACCCGGCTGCCCGGCCCGCCTCCGGTGATCAGTTTTAACTCGGTCTCCGAGAGAGCCAGCGCGGCTTGGGCCGACTCCAGTTTCTCCCGAGCATCCAGTAACAGAGACTGTGGGGCGGATCCGTTTCTCAACAATCGCTCAGCCTCAAAGACCCTCGTCTGATTAGCAGCGACCGTGCGTTTCTGCTCCTCGATCGTGCTCTTCAGGCTGATCACCTTGTGGGTCACCAGAGACCGCGCTTTCGCCAGTTCCGCCTCGGCCAGTTCCACCTTTGCCCGGGCCATCCGGACATCCGGATCGTGTACGAGGGCGGCCTCGATCAGGGCCTCGAGCGGGTCCGCGGCCTTCTTCTCAGGCACTTTCTCGGCGGGTTTCTTATCGGCTGCGGGAGGCTGCCCGGCCGCGGTGATCGCCAGCAGTCCGAGCCCGAACAGGGCGCTAACTGTCCTTTTTCGCCACATGGAACTTCTCCTTGAAGGCTTCGTTTTTGAGAGAGGTCAATAACCACGTGTCGGCCGAGTCCGGTGACAAACCAGTGTCACCGACACGGTCCAGAAAGAGCCGATAGCACCGGATCGCGTTCCGGTAGTCCTGGAGGTCGTTGAGGTACGTGTCCCCGGCCAGTCGGTAGAGCCGGGCCGCCTCCCCCGGTGCGTCCGCTTGCTCGGCCAGGAGTTCTGCTGCCGCTGCGGACAGAGGGACGGGCGATGGGGCCTTCGCAACGGGGTCAGCCAGGGCTGAGGGGGACTCGATCACAACCGGCACAATCACTGGCACGCAAACCACCTCGGAGGGTGGAGTAATCGTCTCGACCATGACCCGCTCCGGCTTCACCCCCCACCCGACCAGACCGCCCGCCGCGAACACGGCCGCGACTGCTCCGGCCCTGGCGACCCGGCGCAGCCACCGGCCACGGTGCAAGGCACGCTCGGTTTGGCGGAAAACGATGTCCCGCAGGTCGGGCCGTGAACCGGTTCCGGGTGAGGGAGCCAGCAAGGAATCGAGATCGTCGGAGGGTGGGACCGGATCACTCATGGGAGGACTCGTACGCTTCGCGGAACGCCTGTCGGGCACGGGTCAGGAGCGATTCGATTGCCTTCGGCGATTCGCCACGTGCCGTCGCGATCTCGTCCACGGTCTGCCGGTAGAGGTATTTGGCTCGCAAAACCGCCTCGTACCGGTCCGGAATCGCAGCCAGCGCTGCGGCCACCCGCTCGGCCGTCTCGACTGCGGCGGGATCGGGTATTCCCGTGGGTGGTTCTGGAGTCGCATCCAGTGAGTGGGAACGGCGGTGGAGACGGCGGCGGTTGCGGATGGCGTTCCGGGCCGTCTGCGATGCGATCCCACACAGCCAGGCGAAGAACAGCCCTCGCTGGGGGTCAAACGCCCGCAGTCGACGGACGGCCGTGAGCCAGGTGTCCTGGATCACATCGTCGGCCAACTCGGTGAGGCCACCGCACCGCCACCGGGCGTAGTCCGCGAGCCGGGAGAAGTGCTCATCGTACCACGCCCGCCAGGCGATTCCGTCCCCGGCCAGGATCGCGTCCCGGACTGCCCGCTCGCGCCAGATGTCCCCGCCGCGATCCATCGGCCGGCCCCGCGACTCCGGGTTTGAGAAGATATTGTCCGCAGTCGGGAAAATCCTTCGCAGAAATCCTGTCAGAATGGCCCGCAGATGACGCTGACTCCGACGCAGATGAAACCCAGATCAGACCAAGTCGATTTTGATCAAGATTGGATCTGCATAGCAACCCCTCGATTTCTTGACTCGCTGCGCAAATTTCGAGGCTTCACGCTCGGCGCGGTAACAGCTCCCCCGACCATTACATACTAAAGATTGTCATATATTTAATGTTTTAAAGACAAGATTAGTCATAATGTTTTAAAGACAAGATTAACTACAGAGACACAGATGGTACAGAGAAAAGACAACATCCGAGAGAAGAGATTGTTCTCTCTCGGTTTTCGATTTTTCTGCGTGCCATCTGTGTCTCTGTGGTTGATTTATGCTTTACAAGCTAATATCAATCACAGAGACACAGAGAGAAGACACACGGCGATGTCGCCTCGCCAGCAGTTCTGGTTGCAGTTCTGCCGCGCTGTGTCATCTGCGGGCCATTTCTTTTGACTGATTGTGTTACCCTGCCACCAAAGAGCTCAACCTGGCCCGATTTCCCTCCAGTCGATCGAGTGGCTCGGCCTAACTGGGCCTATCTCGACGGTCGGGTGTACCAGTACGCCCAGGCAATGAGCACCCCCTGAAGGGGGAGTCGGATCCAGAGTGCTGTGGGCGGAAATTCGGGGTACAACTCGGTATTGATGGCCATGTGAATGTTGGCAGGGAAGACGGCGATCAAGAGCGCAATCAACCCCCAGGCAGCCAGTGCGGCCGCCCGGGGAAAGAGCAGGAGAACACCGAGTGCGACTTCAAAAGCCCCACTCACTGCCACGAGTTCGGGGTGCCACGGCAGGTAGGGAGGCATGATCCGGAGGTATTTATCCGGGCTGAGAAAGTGGAGGATGCCGGCCAGAATGAAGAGGCCGCCGAGGGTATACCGCATCACCGTTTTGAGTCGAGGCATTGCGTTTCCCCTTCCGGGCCGCCTCGCCGCGACGGTCCGGGAGGCGGGTATATCATAGCCCGGTGGGGTGGATCGGTCCCCCCGCTGTCGGAACGCACGGCCTCGTACCCGTTCGCTGCGGGGAGCGGGTCCCTGGGTGGCACCACGATTGACGAGTCTTTCGACGCGACTCTCAATGCCCACCACTTCGGTAGTTTGCAGCTTACAGTATGCAGTTCGCAGTTTGCAGCTTACAGTATGCAGTTCGCAGCCGAACAAATCAGTGTATAGCTGTTAGCTGTAAACTGTTAGCTGTAAACTGTAATCCGTTAACAGTTTGCAGTTCGCAGCCGAACAAATCAGTGTATAGCTGTTAGCTGTAAACTGTTAGCTGTAAACTGTAAACCGTTAGCTGCAACCTGTAATCCAGCCTTAGAACTGGCCAGCCGCAAGGCTGAGCCGGAAAGACAAAAAGCCCCCGACTTCAGGCGTGGGGTCGATTACTTCACCGAACGCACGGCCATCTCCCGTGCGATCGTGTGCCGGAGTTGAAGGTCGCCGTTCGCGGTCGGGACGACAAACGGGATGGCCAGAAGCGTCTTCAGGGTGCCATCGGTGGAGGTTCCATCAATGCACCCGTCGAAAGTGATATCAGCCGAGATGGCGGGAAACCCGGGTGTGGCCACCATTTCCAGATGCAGGGTGAAGACCCCGTACTGACGGCCGTCCTGCTGGTACACCCGAATGAGTTTACCTGTCCCTGTCGTCTTCGCCCCTGCCGTTGGTTGCGTGCCCTTGCGACCCGTACTCAGATCCCATACCTCGTTCACCTTCACCGGTTTTGTCGGCAGGCAGGCTTGATGGTTCGTCGACTTGGCGGAGTTGAATGCCCCCGTGAAATGTTCCGCGTCCTCCTCCTTGACTGCGGCACCGCCCTGGATCTTGAAAGTGTACACCTTGTTCGGTTGCCGTTCGATGAGGACCGTTTTCCCGGCGAAAGACAACGACCGGGTCTTGCCTTCAGCGGATACCTCGGCTGTGGTATAGGCCCGTTGAGCACGAGAGAGGACATCACCCGCGGCTGTGCGGGCCTGGACCTCTTCGGTGAATGCGAACGAGGTGGTGTGCGTCTCAACCTGGAGGGTGGGTTCCGCTCCACTACTTTCCCGGATCGTCGGCGAGCTTGTCCGGACGGTTTCGGTGACGTGGCAGGTTTCCCCGATCTGTCGGACCCGGAGTTTGATCGTGTAGGCCACTTTCGGGTCGCTATCGCCTCCATCAGTTGACGCCCGGCAAAAGAGGATCAACGCCATGCTCACCATGGCGCGCAGCGCCGGCATCCGTAACCTCATCAAATTGCTCCGTACAGGGCCAAGACATCGAGTGTGCGAGTGGACGTCGCGATGTGGAGAGCTGCTATTCTAGGACGTTGATACCATTGGCAACAGGTACAAGGTTGAGATTTGGGGAATTAGGTGATCTGCCACCCGGCACATTCGGATGAATCAAGGGATCAAATCGGCCACGGCGATGCTGCCCGTAGGCTGACCGTCGAGGACAATCGGGACTGTATCGCCGGGGTGGTAGTCGGTGCGGGTGTGGTAGGCAGGCGGGTCGGCGGCCAGGTCCGGGTTGGTATAGACCTCGATCAGCCGATCCGCGACGTTGACGATCCAGTATGACGGGATACCTTCGCGAGCGTAGATCCGACCCTTGTGGATCCGGTCGAATGCCAGGGACGAGTCCGCCACCTCGACCACCAGCCCCACATCCCCCGGACCTGGATGCCGTGTCAGGTAGGTTCGGTCGTCTCCGCGGGCCAGGCACCCATCCGGTTCC
Source organism: Gemmataceae bacterium (assembly GCA_003136315.1). Taxonomy (GTDB): domain Bacteria; phylum Planctomycetota; class Planctomycetia; order Gemmatales; family Gemmataceae; genus Urbifossiella. Next base: position 9,998 of record PLDW01000186.1, read on the forward strand.
GGTTCACTGTCGGCCAGTGTGATTGGTAACTGGGCGAGCACGACCCACCCCGACAGTCCGAGTATGTGAAGCCGCTCCCCGAGCCACTGGACTCCGAGGCAATGAGGGTTGTTGTGAGCCGTCTTGTTGACCAGATAGCCTTCGAGTAACTCGACCGCCTCACCATCGGCCAGAATGCCTGTCTGAATCATCTGATGATATTGATCAACTGTCAATCTTCGGAACATGGCAGCGACCGCCTGAAGCGGTGAGGGGGGAGAACGGCCGCGGTCGTTGACATGAGTCTACCTCCGGTCGGGGTGCCACGTTATACCCCACAAGGTCAGCCCGGTTCAACCCAGGGGAACCGGACCCACCTGGCCATGATCGATTACACTCCCACGTCCTTATTCGCGTGCTCACCTTTCAGCACAATTCGGTAGACGTGTCCGTCCGGGTCGACGATTCCCAGGGACTTCTTGATGTCGACGAATGACGCGGCCAACGCAGGGGACTCCTCCCATCTCAAGGGGGCATCGCCAGTTTGGCAGAACAGGGCGTGGTCGAATGTCGCCTTGGCCGGGACGGTCCCATCGTGGATGTGGACGGTGGGGAAGAACAGAATCTCCTTGTCCGCCCGTGGGAAGTCGAACGCCATCGGGTGAATCTTCCGTTCCCCCTTCTTGAGTTTGAACACTGCGAACCCGAACTCCTTGTACTGTGGCAACTTCTCCCACACCCCCTCGGGCAACCGGAACCGGGCGTCCAGGCGGGCGAAGTCCTTGATTGCAGGGACGAACGACGCCTCGAAGCTCCCGACCTCGACCACTTGGAGTGAGGCTGAGGGAGATGGGTCTGACTTGCTCCCGGGCTTGGGTGAGCGGGTCGGCTCTGGCTCGGGGAATCCCTTTTTCAGGTCGTCGAAGAAGCCGGGGTACTTCTCCAGGTTGATGAACCGGACTGCGTTGTCGGGGCTACCTTTGGGGGACGGAATGGGGAGGATCATGGCAAGGTCTTCGCCGGCCTTGACCTTCATGCTGTAGACCAGGAACTGCCGGCCGTCCTTGGCCGCACGGGCGAAGATGTTGGTGTCCGCGACGACATCGACTTTTTGCGAGAAGCAGCACATGGCTGGCTCCGGAGGCAGAGGAGGCGACTGCCCGGATTGTCGTCGAGACAGGGTGTGCGACATGGTCTGCGC
>PLDW01000240.1 GCA_003136315.1 Gemmataceae bacterium
TTCCTGGCCGCGTAAAGTATAACGCCTTCCAACCCTTCTTGTCGTTCCGATACTCCAGGTGTTTACATACGTCGTGGATCGGAACCCCACTTCGCCCAGCAGCATGCAGATACCGCAGGAGGGTTAGTTGTTTCGCGGCAAACTCACTGACGATCCTCCCTGCCCCGAAGTCGAATTCGTCGGGGCGAAGCCCAACCGGTGCGGTCCCTCGCTCCCCCGTGGGATGGACTCCTTGAGTCGGAGGACCAGTCGTCGTGGTCGTCTGCGGCCCCACCAGCAAGTCCGCAAATTGGTGCTCATTGATCGCAACGCCATCTCCCGTACCCTGGTCCACGACGAGCCAAGTCCCAGACGGCATCTGCCAAACTTCTAGGGATCGGCCCACCCCAAGTTTCTCCTCCAGCCAGACATCCCCAATCCGCGTCGGGGTTTTCGCGAAGTACGCTGGGGGATTGGCCAGTCCTTGGCAACGACACATGTTCAGATCTACCTGATGGCATCGGCTGTGGTGGTCCTTAATCCTGACAATACACGGTGACATCCTTTGTTCCTCGACCTCAATGGTCCCGTCGTAGGACAGCCGTGGTCCGAAATGGTGAAAGGATATCATCTTGGACCGGAAGTGCTACCCAGAGTGGGTATTCCCGATAGCTTCACGGGGGTGCCAATCACCGAGCCCTCGGATTCCGTCGGTCGTAAACCCCCACCTAATTGAGCCAATTGCTCAACAGGTAAACCTCAAATTCGCCACAAACCCTTACACCACGAGCTGATGCTTCATGCCTCTGTGATGTAAGTCGGGTTGTCAGTAGGTCGGTGGAGCGGCCCCTCGTGGTTCTTCGATTTTATCTCCCCTTGGGGTGGGAGAGAATGGTCGAGTATCGGAGAGGTCTGGTGAGGGTGAACGGGCCAGTTCGACGGCGAGCGTTTCTAGCCTGGAGGGTCCGTGGGTTGAGGTTCCCGTGGATCGGCTTGAGAGTCAGCCGGGCGACCCGTAAAGTTTGGTGGCCTCGGAATAGACTCGTCGAGATTCTCGGTTTGGCGTGTGAATCGGGGAATCGCTCCCGACGCGCACAAATCGCTTCTGCCAGCCGATCGGGCAGCAGGATGGGGTAGCTATCATTCTTGATGATTGTGGTCGTAGTGACTGATCGGGCGAAGGTTACAGCAACAATCGCCTAAATCCGTCCGCGGCGATCTCGCTCGATGCCACCCAAGACAACTTCTGTCGCTGATACAGCGCGATCAAGAAATCTCTGGTCTTGTGTGTCGGAGTAACCGAGCATCCGTGGCCCGTGGCGATGGAAGAGTTGCTGACCGAGGCCGGAGTTTTATAATCCCACTGGAGCAGGTGGTTGATCTCCGCCGAGAGAAGACACGGGCATCCCGGAAGCCTCTCCCTTTTCCTCAAGGTGTCCACAACTCACTGCACAAGGTATACAACATGGCTGACGAGATGCCTCCGCCCATCCTACTGGCCGTGATTGCGGCTGATTATATCCACCGCGATCCAGCCAGCGGCAGATCCACCATCGTCAGCATTATCAGATTTCCACCTGTGCCAGAATTCCCGCACACAATCAGGGGAATCTGGGTCTATCTCGCAGTTACTGAAGTAACCCGGGCCACGCGCATTAAAGTCTCACTTGTGTCGCCTAACGATCAACCCGTCGGAGAAATATTCTGGGATTTGCAACTCATGGAACCACTCTTTGTGTACGAGGCGATCGGCATGTTCGGCGACGTTTCTTTCAACATACCCGGCACCTATTTCTTGCGTGCGTGCGTCCGCCGATGGTAGTATCATGGGTGAATGGAGAATGAATGTGGGTATCCCAGGAGTCCGGCCATGACTGCACAAGCATCCGTTGGGTGGATCAAAAAACTAGCAGTAACCTCGACACTTGATGAACTGCAAGCAATTGCAATGACTCAAGACCTCTGGCACACTGTGCATATGGTCAGTGCCTACGACAAATCCCTATCGACAACACCAACTGTTGAAGATAGGCAGGCTGATTCGGCCGGGGCCACCAATTCCACAGTCGACCAGTCACTTGCCGATTGACTCCGCATGTGGTCGGCGGGCCTTTTTCACGTGCATGTATGATGCCAATCAAGGGCAGGTGAAGTATGGACGACATGTTTTGATATTTGTGCGGGTGATCAGGTAGCGACACTCGCGATCACATCCCTCCCAGAGGTGAAGTCAATTTGGGAGTTCTAATCTGCGGTTGCGGGGTTGCGGCATCCAACGTCCCTCGCGAATCGCGAGATAGCCCGGTGGGTGGTGTGCTCGAACTTCGATGCCGAGGTGACACCTCGTCGAGGAACCTGATTCCCCCAAAGCCGGCGCGTTTCCACCCCCCGGAAGTGCTGGAAGAGTGCCGTCGCGTCCAGTGGCTTCCCATTGACCCCAGAGCCTCGATCACCACGAAAAGCCATCCACCTGCGTCGAGGCAAGGCGATGCCTCGGAGGCCCCGTTTTGCGTGCCTGGGATTATCGTCGTGTTCGGGTAGGGGTCTGGTGAGGTGGTGTGGCTCGGCTGGGGGAAATTGACGCGATGGCTCACGTCACCTCGCCACTACTGATTGTTTCAATCCGCCCCCAGCTTCATCCCCTGGGGGAACGCGATAATCGCTAGTCCAGAGCCAACCAGCATGGAGTGGTCGGCCGAAATCCAGGCAGACTTCGGTGAGGTCAGGATGGGTCATACGTCGAGGTTCTCGGCTTGGTGGGTCAGGTGAAGACGTCACCCGAAGCCCACAAATCGCGTCTACGGTCTGATCGGGTGGCGAGATGGGAAAAGTTGCTCACCCTCGATCATCGTGCGATCTGGGGCCAATCGGGTAGGGTTGGACGATAGTTGTGGAGTGGCATGATCCAGTTGGCCGAGACACCGTCGAAACCATCGTCCAGGTACTGCCCCCGAGGATAGGGTCTCATCGCAGGTGTGCGTCACGTTCGGTAACACTTTTCAAACCGGGCACAGCGATGTGGCCGTGGTAAGAATGTACCACAAGTCGGGAAAAATGTGGGGTTTTGCAGGGCATCACTTTGGTCACGGCGATGAGGCCGTGAAAACCGATTCCCGAATCGACCCCAGCCCCCCCTATCCCCGCGTCGGATAAGGTCTGCTATGACCCAAACGCGGCAGACGCGGGGCGCTCAGTCCTGCGGTCCGCTTGTGAGCGCCGGTCGGCATAACACGGTTCGGCACCCGTGAAACCTTGGCTGCCCTTGCCGCACTCCGCGCCGAGGCGTAGTTTCACGCCCGCCCGGACGGGTTCTATCCAAGGAGATTCTTATGCCGTTTGCACGTATCGATCTGGCTCAAGGAAAACCCCCCGAGTATCGCGCCACTGTGGGCGACGTCGTGTACGAGGGGATTGTCGGGATCTTGAAGGCGCCGGATGGCGACCGCTTCATGGTCATCGGCGAGCATGCACCGGAGAATTTCGTTTTCGATCCGAACTTTCTCGACATCAAGCGATCGCCTGACCTCATCTACATCCAGGTGACCAGCACCGTCGGAAACACCAAGGAGCAGAAGCTTGCCTTCTTCCGGCACATGGCCGACGAACTGAACCGCCGGCTCAGGGTGCGCCGAGAGGACGTTTTCATCAGCCTGGTCTTCGTCGACCGCGAAGATTGGTCATTCGGCAATGGCGAACCGTGGTGATTGACGGTTCATAGCCCGACACGGTTCACCGAGGCGGTCGGGTACACCCACGACAGCGCCCAGTCTTACCCTTCAATCCCGCGTCGGATAAAGTCCGGTTTGCTCCGCAAACGCGAAAGGCCACTCCCGCGGGTGTGGACTTCTTCGCTCCTATCGAATTCATCTGGAAATCGCAGAGTTTCCAAGTGGGCGTGATGCACAACTGGTCACACTGTGTCCCACTAACCCCGACAGGGCACAAGACCTGACTGTTTATGATCGCGTGTCCGTATGATCGTATGATGCTGATTGGGATCATCAGTTGCGATGTGGCAAGTGGCGGTATAAGTGTTATTGTCAGCGTGGAGCACGCCAGTCGGCGAGTAGCCGGCGGGCGGTCTGGGCGTGTGGAGAGTCGGTGGCCTGGAAGAGGCCGAGTGCGTGTTCGGCATATGGGATGGCCTCCTCACGCCGATCGAGGGAGTTCAAGACGATGGCGAAATTGAAGGACGTTTCCCCCTCCCCCCGGCGGTCGCCTGTCTCCTTGGCGATGGCCAGGCGCTGCTCGTAGAACCCGATGGCCTTCTGCGACTCCCCAAGAGCGGCCCACGCCAAACCCAGGCTGCCCAACGCAATCCCCTCGCCCCGGCGGTCGCCAATCTCCTTGGCGATGGCTAGGTGCTGGTCGTAGAATCCGACGGCCTTCCGCGTGTCTCCGAGGGCTGCCCACGCCAAACCAAGATTGCCCAACGCACTCCCCTCGCCCAAGCGGTCGCCGAGTTGACGGCACGCCGCAAGACACACCTCCAGCCACCGAATCTTCTCGGCCGCGTGGAGACGGAGGTCGGCCGTGTGAGCCCCGCTCAACGCGTATCCGCGGCATATCTCGGCGGCGAGCATGTTGCTCGGGTTCGCGGTGAATATCAGGGCGGCCCAGGACTGTCCGCGGCGGATGTTCCCCCTCCTCCCGGTCGAACACCGCCAGCCCCTCTAACATCCCCGCCGCGTCTCGTAGGTAAAGGCCGTCTGCTGCTTCCAGTATGCGCCAGTAATATGTGGCAAAGCGGCGATCGGCAGCTAATAGCCGCTCGACGATGCCGACTTGCTCGGGGTGGCCCTCGGCGTACTCAAAAGTCCGCCGAGCAACTGGACGCATCAGATCATGAAGCCGATACCGCCCTGCCTCGAACTGTACCAGACTTCGGTTTATCAATTCCGTTAATTCGTCCCGCGAGCCCCGCATGTCGTTGGCCGGAGGCCCGTCGTGCCAGACGGCGACCACCGCCGCCGCGTCGAAGTCCGCCGGAAACACCGAGAGCACCTCCCACCGCTTCGCGAGATGCTCGTCCATAGTCACGAGGAGCCGGGCACTCAGCGCAAGGACGGCCTCCACGTCCAAGTCGGCGTGATGCAGGCGAAGCGTCCGTTCGACCTCCAGTTCGCGGATATAGTCCAGCACGGACAGGTTGGGTGAACACCCAAGAGTGTTCCCAGCCACCCGAACGGCGAGTGGTAACCGGGCGCACAGTTCGACCACCCGTGGGAGCAGGTCAATCTCGTCAGTCGGCCGATCTCCGACCAGGTCCACAAGCAGGCCGAGAGACTCGTCGGCCGACAGGCCGTCAAGTTCGACCTTCGTCCCGAGCGGGATGGCATTCCGGCTAGTGATGATGAAGCTGACCGGGACGGGCACCTGGACGAGTGGTCGGACCTGCTCGGCGTCCCGGGCGTTATCCAGGACGATCAGCACCGGACCGCCCTTCGAGGCCTCGGCCAGCACTCCGCGGTAGCGGTTCACGAGGACCTCAGCTTTCGCCTGCCGGGTCTGTTGGTCGTCGAACTCCGTCGGCAAGTCGAGCTTGGCGTCCGGGTGGAATTGGCGAATGACGTAGGCGAAGATTTCGGCCGCAGTGAGGGCCTCCTGTTGTGTGCCGCGGAGTTCGACCCAGAGTTGGGCCGTCGGGAATCGATCCTTGACGCGTCCCGTCAGGGCTTTGGCCAGTTCGGACTTTCCCGCTCCGCCAATGCCGCATGCCGAGGTAATGGTGGCGGTCCCACCGGTTATGGTCAGAACGGCCGCCATGCGGTCGAGTTCGGCACCACGGCCAGTGAAGTCCGCTTCCGGGAGCGGCACTTGAAAGAGGGTGGGGACCGGAAAGGAAGCCGACAACACATCGTCCTGTAGACGTAATGCCGCTACGGTGACGCCGAGCACTTCCCCGACCTCTTTCAAAGTCGAGAGGGCGGCGGTGCCACGGGATTCGACCCGCTCGATGATCCGGGAGTCGCACCCAACTGCTTTTGCGACCAGCCTTTGGCCTCGCGTGCGGCTTTCATCGCCGACACATTCACCGGGACACCGGGACCGCCTCGCTTTGCCGATTTTCTCCCCATCTGTCGGTGTCCTGTCGGGTTCCGGTCGGCATCGCGCCGGCCGTAGGATCGAGCGGGTTCGTGTGAAATCAGCCTATCGTCTCGTGTAAGACGATTCGCCCTTCAGCCGGGGGGCAAGGTGTGGAACTCGACTCAGTATCCCAGAACTGCTGGGAACATCTAGAGAGGGGTGTCCTGTGGACACGAACGATATGGCGGTCATAGCGGCAGTCGTCCTGCTGGCACTGCGGCCCAAGTTCATCCGCTGCCAGCTCGCTCGGCTGCTCAAACGACTGAAGGCGGTGCGGATCGGGATGGTGTCCGTCGAGTTCGAGCGGAAGCCCGACCCGACCACGGAGTCGGAAACGGCTGAGTAAATTGTCCCAGCAAAAGCGGGCGACTGGCCCCAAACGTGAACGGCCACCCCGATCCTGGGGTGGCCTCGTTCGCTTCGGCAGACTTCTCCAAACGCGACCGAATCGACCCAGGTGCATCGAAAGACGTGAACCTATTGTGAGGCTGGACGCTAGCGTTGCACAACGACGTCGGATAGGTTCCGGTATGATCTCCACCTCAAGAGATCACTCCCCAGGAGCACCCTATCGCGGTTCGATGGAATTCACGTGGCGAAGGGATGGTCGGCCGCGCCACTGTTGATTATTCCCCGTTGTCGCGGATGTGATCACCTCGGCGATGCACTTCGCTCCTCCGATGTCGTCGAGTTTCCACCCCTCGGAGGTGCTGGGAGAGCGGGGTCGCGCCCACTGGCTTCCCAGAGCCACCAGAGCCTCGATCGCCGCGAAAAGCCATCCACCTGTGTTGAGGCAGCAGGATGCCTCGGAGGGCACGTTTTGCGTGCCTGCGGGCATGTTGGTGTCGTGAAGGATTCCGCCCAGATGGTACAAGTTCGGTGTCGCGATTCGGCCGTCATTGCAGTGCGATGCAGTCACTCTCGGTATGGCTTCTTCTGGCTATATAGTTTCAGTTGTGTCCTGGCGTGCTGTCCCCATACCTGCGCGAACGCTGGATCTTCCAGGGATTTCTTCTGCCACTTGATGGCCTGCTCAAAGTCACCAACTTCGGCATAGGCAACAGCAAGCGTGTCCAAGTACCCGGGTTTACTCCAATTGGTCAACTCGCACGCCTTCGTAGCACCCTCTAGGGCTTTCCTGCCGTCCCGGAACCTGTCGTCCAGAGTAGTTGCGAGTAGATACGCTCGGTTGTTCAGGGCATGATGGTTAACAGGGTCCAGGCGAATGGCCTCGTCGTAATCGGCGAGTGCCTTCTCCTCCTGTCGATTGTTCATGTGATAGGCGAAGCCGCGATCATCGAACAACCCGGAATTGGTTGGATCAAGGCGAATCGCCTTATCAAAGTCACGAAAGGCGAGGTCATATCTCCCTCTATCGCGCCAAGCAGATGCTCTTCTCCAATATTCGTCGGCGCTGTTTGGATTTCTTCGGACAGCCTCGTTGAGCTTCACGATTTCAGGATCATCTAAGTCGTTTTGCTGTTTAATCGATTGTTTAATATCATCCAATGGTTTTGTCGTTGCGCTTCGATTACAGCCAGTAACCAAAGCAATTAATGCGATCATGAGTACTGAGGAACACGGCGGCTGTGTCATCGCTTCCTCTACACCAGATAGCTTCCTCACCTACCCGAAACTGCGAATATATCGAGGGTCGTAATACAGGCAGGTCAGGCTTTTCCGCCTTTGCCAAACAGTCGAACCAGATGCTCTTCCAACCCCGCGAGTAATTGCAGTAGGCGGGGGGTGAGTAGCTCCCGCACTTTGGTCATCTCGGCTTTACGCCCATCGAATCGGAGGTTCTCTAGATACGAGACGCTGATTGCGTTCTCGACCTCCGACGCGGCTTGCCGGGACACCTCGTCGATAAACTGGAAGTGCCGCCGTACGGTCTCGCGGTCTTGGCTATCAATAGCCACCTGGGTGGCCCGTGCGAAGGTCGCCAGTTCCAGGTGCAGCACTCCCTGACAGCATGTGTCGATGGTGGCGACGACTTCCGGAAACCGCTCGGTGAGCAGGGTGAGAAATCGCGTGTGGTCAATCGGCTCCGCCACCGTGACTCCACTTCTTGCCTAACCGCGGCTCAGGTGCGTGCGCTCGAAACGCGTCCGGCCTCTCAGAATCAAACGAGGCCAGTCCCTGCGGGAGATCCACCCGACCGACCCCTCCGCGTAGTTGATTGTGATTCGATGACTGCACCCCCGTCAAGCGAATTGTCGAGGACTCCGGTCAGTCGGCCAGGCCGTCCCTGGAAATTCGAGTTTCTCAAGTCGGTGGGCCGTCGGGTAAGGAGGTGGAGTTGCCGCCACCCCCTCCCCTCGGAACCGTACGTGATACTTTCGCATCATACGGCTCGGGCATCCCGGTCCGCCTTTCGCAAGACGCGGCCGGTGCCGTCAGCTCTGTTTGCCGTAGTGGATCTGTCGGTGATACGTGGCGTGGAGCAACTCCAGGTTGTCCACCGTGTCTTGTCCGCCATGACAGCGCCAACGTCGATGATGCACGTGCCAGGGTTTCTCGCTGGTTTGCAGCGGCTGGCCACAGCGCACACAACGTCCCCCTTGTCTGTTCCACAGATAACCGATCCGGCCCCGACCTTCCAGGGTTCCTTCCAACTGTTTGGACAGTCGTTCTTCGAGGTAGGTCTTCCACTGCGGATCGTAGGGATTGACTTGCGACTGAATCTTCACGTGGCGGCGTATCGACACACGACCGGCTTCCATCAAGTCGATTCGGATTCCCTTGCCATCCTTGTCCGACAACGTGCCGGTGAAAATCCAGTGCCGGTGACCTTCCTCGCGGAAGTATTTCTTCTTGATCCACCTCCACGACTTCTTCTGGTGTCGTCGCCGACACCAACGCCGGAACATTTCGAAGATTGCATGATCTACTCGACTGAAAGTGCGTTTGCTGGCAACATGTCGGTGATACATTGCCCAACCCTTAATTTGCTGGTTGAGACGATGAATCAGTTCGCTTGCCGTCCAGCTTCCCGACTTCTTGATCGTTTCCTTGATCTTGCCCAGGAATGTCCGCACGTTGGTGCGGGAAGGTTTCACCAACACCTTCCCACTTGGGTAACGTCGGATCGTCTGTCCCAGGAAATCGAAGCCGTCGTCCACGTGCGTGATTCTGGTTTTCTCGTGGGAGAGTTCGAGACTCCGCTCTTGCAAGAATTGCTCCACGAGAGGCTTGACTCGGTGTTCCAGAAGGAACCGGGAGTTGCCGGTGATCACGAAGTCATCCGCATAACGTACCAGATGAACTTTCGGCTTCGACTTGCCGGATGATGGAAATGATTGAGCAAGTCGCTCCTGAAGACCATCCAGTGCCCAGTTGGCCAGGACAGGCGATATGATACCGCCTTGAGGTGTTCCGGCCTCGGTTGGGTGGACAACGCCTTTCTCCATATAACCTGCTTCCAGCCACATTCGCAGGATTTCCTTGTCCATCGGGACGTGCTTGATCAGCCAGTTCTTGCCGATCCGGTCGAAGCAAGACGTGATGTCTCCCTCCAAAATCCATTTCGGGCCACACGGATTGCCAAGCAGAAGATGACACTGCTCGATGGCATCGGCACAGTTGCGTTCCCGCCGAAAGCCGTAGGAATGGCCATCGGCCCTTGTTTCCGCGATCGGGTCCAGGCCCAGCAAGTGAACAGCTTGCTGGGCGCGGTCGATCATGGTGGGAATGCCCAGGGGACGTTTTCGACCGTTACTTTTGGGAATGTGAACTCGGCGGAGTGGCTGGGGTCGGTAACCGCGGCGGCGTAACTGGGTGAACGCCTGGTCGCAATCCTCGCTGTTCCAGGTTATACCATCCACGCCGGGAGTTTTCGCACCATCATTGCTGATAACTCGTTGAATGGCCATTGCTCGACCACTAAACGAGTGAGTGAGTAAATAAACCAGCGATCGAACTTTGTGCCATTTACTCTCCCGCACGGCCTTCACGATACGCGCTTGGAGCCGACGAACCGTTCGGTAAACTTTCTTCCAGTTAATGGAATGCCAGTTCACTGTCGTGTTGGGAACCGCACCAGCAGGTATTTCTACCGCCAACATGTCTGCGACGCTCCCTCAGGTCGGTTGGCCAAGACTCTCTCGTGATGGAACACTCGAAGGAAGTCAGCCCGCTATGTCTGATCCGCATTCTTCCGATTGCTGGCCAGCCTTCGCCTGGAAGCGATGTTGTTGGTGGGACCAACGCAGCCTCTATCCCAACGATTACCGCTGGGCGTTTGCTTCTTCCTTCATCCCTGACTCGCCGCCCCATGAGCGTTCCTTGCGGACACGCCTTCCGTCCTCAGTGGCGTATGAGGCTGGGAGACTGCGAGCCTTACTTCGTTTCTCTCCGTGAGCATGCCGGGATAAGGTTGTGCCTGTGGGCCGGTGGTGCAACGTCCGTGTGTTGAGGATCTCATAGACCCCAACACCTGACCACTTACCTTTTGGTCCGAGCCATTCAGCAGCTTGGGCTCGTCGAACCTCACGACCGTTATCAGCACTTCAGTTTGTTTTAACCTCGTATCCGGCTCTCTTGCTCCCGACCACCTTGTGCTGCTGGCAGTCGCCGTGTCGGCTTGCGCTCTCACGACCGGCCTTGCGGCCGAGGCTACGTTGTCCCGCGGGCTTCAGACGCCGTCGCCTGCCGCGGTAGATCACTTCCAACGGAATGGAAAGTATCCGCTATAAACCTCCTTATCATATAGGGTTACAACTCATGGAGAAATTAACGAATCACACATGAAAGTGGTTCGGCCCGGCGTTGCTACTCGACCATAAACTGCGGGTTGCCAAACGAGGCGTCCCCGTCGAGCGTGACCTCGAAAGTGACGAGAGGTTCGGCATCCGCAGCCGGCAGTTCCGGCTCCGCGACCGCCTCGACCCTCGCCACCCTGCGACGGATCGAACAGTCAGGCAGGAACACCGACACCCGCTCGCCACTGGCCGCTGCCCCGACCAGAGTGTCCCCACCGGTGTTCGCTTGTTGTGGTGCGAGGAAGTACCGTGTCCCATCGCCCGGTGCAACCAGCCACCCAACGGCCCTTCGCGCGCCGCGGCACATGTGGGGATCGTCCAGCCAGCCGATGAGGTTGGCGAACGCATACGGCGGGGCTGGTGGGTCGAACGTCACCGCGAAGCGGCCCGCGCCAAGGCCGAAGACCGTAACCCGATGGGTCTGCGGTTGCTCATGCGCAGCAATCCCCGAATGTTTCACGACCGCACGCTGGATTGTTGCAGCGTCGCTGCCCTCGACCAGAATCCAACTCGGGTTGTCGGATCGCATCGCGTCCTCGCCTTTTGGGCCGATCGCCCGGATCTCGACTGGGCGTGATCGAATGGCGTCCACACTTCCCAGAAGCACTCGCGGCTGGTCTCTGCGGGAGATCGACTCGACCGCTGGAAATGATTGTGATGAGACGACTCCCCCGCCGTCAAGCGTATTGCTGAGGAATTCCGATCGAGTGGTCAGGCCATCGATATGGCCAGCTACAAGTGCTTCGCCTGTGATTCTCACCTTGCCACCACGAGGTGTTGTTCCAGATCCTCGACACCATATCGGACGACCCCAGCCGGCTGCTCCCTCAACACCCCGGGCCATTATGGTCATGGAAGTGTGCGAGATCGCCAGGTGAATCCATCCTGCCTCCGGCGAATCGTGGGACGGTCGCAACGTCAAATGACCTCGCCGATGAGCACGGGCATCCATTCGGCTGGGGTCATCCCTCCTTGATACTGGGTTGACGGCTCGCAGATCATATACACCACTGGCTCTTGCATTCGGGTAATGTAACAACTCAGTCCATGCGGAAAACGCACCGAAAACCATAGCCGTGATCACGCACGTCTGGTCTGCTCCAGTGGCGACACGCCGCGCGGCAGCCAGCCGGGTGGCCGTACCAGCCACCCCCACGCAGGACTCGCGAATCTCCCTTCGTTCTTCCTTGCGGGTCAGCTTGATCGCTTCCTACATAAGTTCCGTACCGGTCTCGACACCATTCCCAGACATTCCCATGCATGTCGTGAAGTCCCCACGCATTCGTGGCGAGTACCCCGACTGGGTGTGTCTGATCGCCGGAATTGCCCGAATACCATCCGGCCTTCTTCAAGGCGGCCTCGCTGTCTCCAGTGTGGTAACCGGTCGTAGTTCCTGCCCTACACGCATACTCCCACTCGGCTTCCGTAGGCAGCCGAACCGACCCACGACCCATCAGGTGAACGGTCAGTTTCTGACAGAACTTCTGGCAGTCATCCCTGGACACTTGCTCCACTGGCCGGTCGTCGCCCAAAAAGTGGGAAGGGTTCGCCCCGGTGATGGCTTTCCACTGAGCTTGGGTGACGGGGTGAATCCCCAGGAAAAATCCATTCGTCAGCGTCACCCTATGCATCGGTTTTTCGTTGGCAGATCCCTTCTTGTCATTGCACCCCATCAGAAACGAGCCGGTCGGGATGAACGAGAACGTCATCACAACTCCACCCGGCAACACGATCGTTTTTTGGGGCACGCAAGGGCTCACACCCTCCAAAATCAGTTCCACGATCCGGGTTTGCAACTCACTCCGATCCGGGTTCTGATCGGGATGGCAGCAAGTCGGGAGCAACTGCCGGTGCAGGCGGAGGAGTTCTGCCCGACTAGGATCGTCGAACTCTTCCAACCAATCCGCCAGCACAAGCCAACGTGTTTCCTCTTGCGGGTCCGCTACGATCCCCGATAGCAAGCCGTCCAGAACATTCATTTCCCGACTCAGCAGCAGTGTGTGAGTGTGAGTCGAGGATGCCTTGAAGTGCGTCGGAACAGTCGATCAAGCCGTCCCAGGGATACATTATTTCCCAACTTGTCAAGTCGGCAGACGGCACGCTGAAACGATGAAAATGGAGTCGAGTAGGTTGTAAATTGGGGTAGGGTATTTCCTCGCTCCGGGACATTTTCAGCGCAGTTGGTGGGCCATGAGAGCGGTTATGTGACGGTCTTTCGAGGCTGAGTAAAACCCCAACGACCACCGTAATAAACTCTCTCATGACGTTGCTGTGCGACCGATGGATTGAGGAACTGCGGGGGGCGCTGATAATGCTCGTAAGCCAAACACAACTGGAGCGCCGCCTCAAGCGAATCCATGCCGCCCGTGCCAGTGCCGAGTCCAGGACAAGCCAATGAATCTATCTTCCGCGACTCAGAACGATTGTGACGGTGTACGGCTACAAGAGCTGCCCACATGGCGAGATAAACATGGTCTGTGCCTTGAATGTTCATGGGCACACGCATCGTCGGTGCGTGCGCAACGAATGGATGCGCCGCGTGGTCAGTAGGCACAATGATGCACGTCCCGACAGGCTGCTCTCCCAGGTAATCGTCAATAATCTGCTTCTGGATACGCTCCATGACGTGACGCGCGAAAAAACGAACAACCGCCAAATCCATGCCTGCATCCATTAATCCGAACGAATTGCCAGCAGTGACGACACAGTCAAACGATGGCAAATCCTCGAATCGGCCACACACGATCTCAACCTCGGGATGCGCGCGGAACTGCCAACGAACGATGTCGCAGAATTCTTTGCCCCTATCGACGAGAACGAGTCGCATGATATCGCCGTGAATCACCTTCCATGAAGTTGTTTGTCAAGCCTGGGCGGTGAATTCCGCCGGTTTTCTTCCGCCAAGTTCGACCTTCCCCAACCGTTCAGGTTTGCTCCATTCTTCGATCATTCTCGCCATCGAGTTGGGCCACCACAAGAGCGTCACCACCGCCACCCAGCGAAGTGGCTGAGGGATAGGCGACCAAATCTTGGACATTCTGGCAATTTTAATTAGTTCACGCGATAACAGACTCGGAAGCCCAAATTCAGATATTTGATGTCCGATGCCGGGAAGTCCCGCTTTGCGGCACGGGCGTCATTCCCACCCCCGAAGCAGCCGCCGCGGATGACACGGTGGCCCTTGGGGATAGACCGGTCCGTGTCGCAAAATTCCCAGACATTCCCATGCATGTCGCATAGGCCCCACGGATGGGGGAACCCCCTTTCGTAACTCCCCACGGTTGTAGTCCGTCCGAGCCACGGTCCAGGTGTGGGTCCATATGGGATTCTCCCATCGATATTAGCTTGACGACCGTTCAATTCTGCCCCGAAGTAGAACGGTTGGACGTCCCCTTCCCGCCCCGGCACCCAAATTCCCACTCGTCCTCATGCGGGATCACGAACCGACCCGCGCGGTGGAATGCCCGACCTGCTTCTGGGCGAGCGTTTAACTTCTCCAAGAATTGCTGACAGTCGGCCCACGACAGATTTTCAACGGGAAATCGGGAGGTGTCCATACCGGCGACCACTCCCGGCTTCCTGCCGTCGAATGTGCTCGGATTGTTACCCATCACGGCCACCCATTCGACCTGGGTCACCTCGTACTTCCCAAGCCAGAACCCCCTCGTCGCGAATTCGTGCTCGGGTTCCTCAGCGGTTCGCCCTTTCTCGTTGGGCGGAGACCCCAGAGTGGCTTTCCCCGCCGGAACCCAGCAGAATCGCATCACCCCCCCGGTCGCGATCGACACCTCGACCTCCGGGACAGGCCCAGCAAGTGGGGATGCCAGCCGGACCGGTCCACTTTTGAAGGCGAGAAATTCGGCCCGGACCTCCTCGGCCCGATCGGTGTCGAGCTTCTTGGTGTACCCCTTGACTGTCGCCTCATAGGTCTCTGTGAGCTTCTGTCGGGCAGCCTTGACCTGCCCCAGGTATTCCCCATAGGCGGTCTTCATCAGCACGGATTTGGGCGGGGCGTCGGTGTCCTCAAATGCCTTCTTCTCGGCCCGGAGGCGGAGAACAGTGTCGAGGTTTCCCCCATCGGCGGACTTTCTGATCCGCTCGTCGAACTTCTCCACCAGACCCTTGCACGCCTTCTCCACCTCGTCCTTGTATCCGGTCTTGGCCTTGTCGAGGGCGACTTGCAACGGATCGGGGTCGGCAACCGCAGTGCCAGCCAGGAGGCACCCCAGGAGGCCGGCTCCCATGAAGAACTTCATCCACATCCTACCGCCCCCTGTCTGCCACGCCCGAACCTTATTGGTTACACGGCCGATACCGACTCCGCCGCATTCTGAGAATTTGGCGGTTTCAAATCACCTCGGATTGTCCCCCGTTCATGAGGTGAAGTCAACTTGGTCGTTCTTTCTCTGCCACCGCCCACCGCGGTTTGGCATCCACCGCGATTCGTGGATCGCTCGGTGGTCCAGGATGTGGAGTTCTCGGTCATCACCGTCGAGGTAACGCCTCGGCGATCTACTTCGCACTCACAAATTTGTCGATTTTCCCCCTCCAGAGGTGATCGGGAGATGGGCCACATCCAACTGCTTCCCGGATGACGCCAGGGCCTCGATCACCGCAACAAGCCACCCCCCCACCTCGGTCGAGGTTGACCGATGCCTTAGAGGCCCCATTTTGCGCGCCTGCGGGCACGGCGAAATCGCGGAGGGTTCGGCCGAGGTGGTGCTGCTTCGTGGGCGTGGGGTCGTGTGTGACGATTTGGGGGATTCAAGGGGCTTTTCCGAATGATCGGGCTGTGAAGAGTGGTGGATCGCAACGCTTTTGCCTATCGTGCAGTCCTGTTGCCCCGGTCTGTCTCCGGGACTTCGTGGGCCGCAACCTTGGTCGCGTTGAGCAGAACGAGTTGGTCGGCCATTTACGGGGTCGATCTGCCCCCGTGGGAGGAACTGATCACCGGGGCCGTGGTGGGGGGGTGGAGGTGGTCGTTTGCGTCAGCCCGACATCGTCCCGGGCCATCCGGCTCAACCCCTGGACCGAGGGGCCGGTCTGCTGGGTTTTGGCGAAACCCTGGCCACTGCCTCAGCCTGTGCCGTTCCGTGGGGCTCAACTGCGGTGCGAGGTGCCGGACGACCTGATTCTGGTGGCGGCCTGATCGGTCATGTGATGACCGGGGGCGGTTCAGTTCCATGCGCTGTTCAATGCTTCGGTCGATCAGACCGCCGCACGCAAGGTGGTCAGACCGTCCTCAGCCGTTGTGCGTCTCGCAGAACGCGCCCGCTACTGATCGTCGATCCGGCATTTTGGCAACTCCTTGCGCAGCTCGGCAATGCCCGCCGGCGTCGCTTTCGTGCCCCACATGATCAGCGATTGCAAACTCTTCAGGTTCGCCACCTCCTTTAGCCCCGCGTCCGTCACCTCCGAGGCGCTAATGTTCAGTATTTGTAAGCTCTTGAGGCCGGTCAGCTCCTTCACCCCTGCATCCGTCACGCCGCAGTGATTGAGGTACAGCCTTTGCAACGTCGTTAGGCCGGCCAGCTCCTTCAGCCCTGCGACCGTCACCTTTGTCCAGCGAACGTCGAGTGTTAGCAAGCTCTTCCGGCTGGCCAAATCCTTCAACCCCGCGTCCGTTACCTGCGTCCCCGCAAGATATAACGCTTGCAAGCTCTTTAGGCCTGCCAGTTCCTTCAGCCCCTCGTCCGTCATTTTAGTGAGGTTAAGACCCAGTCCGAATGGGGCCCCGGGATCGGGCATTTTCGCCAGGACTCCCTCTTTCCACTCGTTGAACTGAAACACCATTATACCCTTGGTCTGGCCTTCGACCTGAAACGTAGGCCGGTTGTCGCCCAGGTCCATTTTCATCCAGCCAACGTTGGCGCCGATGCCGCGCCAGGCATTGAGTGTCTCCCGCGGCAGCGGCTTGAGCGCCTCGTTCTTGTCGTGATTGGCACTTGCATAGACTACCAGAGCGCAGCTCGCCAGCACGGCCTGGTAGTACCACTTTGTCATTTGTCTTTGCATGGTTCACCTGATTGGAAAAGAAGCAAGAATCATTTCCAGTTAAGGAGCCGCCCGCTACTGGACGTTGCATCCCGGCAACTCCTTTCTCAGCGTGGCAGCGCCGGCTGCTGACACCTTCGTGAGGTAAAGCCTCAAGTATTTCAAGCCCTTCAGCGTACCCAGCTCCTTCAGCCCCGCGTCCGTCACCCCCGAGCAGTGGGCTAGGTTCAGGTATCGCAGGCTCTTCAGCGCGGCCAGATGCTTCAGCCCTGCGTCCGTCAGTGGCGTGTCATACAGGTAAAGTGCTTGCAAGCTCTCCAGGCCAGCCAGCTCCTTCAGCCCCGCGCCCGTCACCTTCGTGTTGCCAAGGTGCAATACTTCCAATTTCATCAGGCCGGCCAGCTCCTTCAGCCCTGCATCCGTTACCTGGCAGCCAGTCAGATACAGCTCTTGCATGTTCTTCAGCCCAGCCAGCTCCTTCAGCCCCGCGTCTGTCACCTTTGTCCCGCGCACATCGAGTATTTGCAAACTTTTCAGGCCGGCCAGTTCCTTCAGCCCCGCGTCCGATATCTGCGTCTCGGTCTTGGGCCCGTTACTCGCGAGGTACAGCGCTTGTAAGCTCTTCAAGCCGGCCAGCTCCTTCAGCCCCGCATCCGTTACTTTCGTGAGGTTAAGACAAAGGCCGAACGGGGCCCCGGGATCGGGCAGCTTCACCAGCACGCCTTCTTCCCACTCGGGGAACTGAAACACTTGCATACCGCTTGTGCGGTCCCACCAGTAGTCGTCCGGTGTCTGCTTGCCTCTCTTACCTTCGGCCTGAAACTTATGCTTGCTAAAGTGACTATGCAGGTTCATATCCATCCAGCCGACGTTAGCGCCGGCATCGCGCCAGGCCTTGACGACCTCCTGCGGCAACGGCTTGGGTGCCTCTTTCTTGTCGGCGGCGGGCATGGGAGACATTTGCAATCCCAGGACGATCAATACGGCCAAATACGCTTTCATTCTTTTCTCCTGTGGAACTCGGTCTGAGATGGTCCGGCCATTCGCCAACGAAAACGATCCGTCTCTATGACATGTGTCGAATCGTAAGGACGCCCGGCCGCGACAGGCGAGAATGCGAAATCACGCACTTTGCGCGGTGATCAACCCTGGTATTCTCTAGAACGCAACAATGTTACACACACCCTCTGCGCGTCGGTCCGCCCAACCGAAGCTGCGAAAACGCAATAACGGCCCGTCGGTAGGTGTGTCCTGACTGGTCACCACCACTCACACCCGCATCCGACCCCTGACATGCCACAGATTCGCCAGTTTCCCTTCCCGCGACCGGATGGATTCTTCCATCTGATCGCACTTGACCTCGACCACTGCTCCCGTGTCACGCGATGCGGGTCGGGGTTGCTCACCTGCCCCTCAACCGAAGATCGCGATATTCGTGATCTTCCCGCATTACAGCCGCCCTATTCCCACCGCAAATGGTCACTTCCCGGCCGGGGCGTTTTGCGTTTCGATGTAATTCACGTGGCGAAGGGATGATCGGCCGCGCCTCTGTTCATGCTCCCCCGTTGTCGCGGATGTGATCACCTCGGCGTTGCACTTCGCGCCCCTGTCGTCGAGTTTCCACCCCTCGGAGGTGCTGGGAGAGCGGGGTCGCGCCCACTGGCTTCCCAGTGACCACCCGAGCCTCGATCCCCATGAAAAGCCAGTCGCCTGCGTCGAGGTAGAACGATACCTCGGAGGCCGCGTTTTGCGTGCCTGGGATTATCGTCGTGTTCGGGTAGGGTTCTGGCGAGGTGGTGTGGCTCGGCTGGGGGAACTTGACGCCGATGGCTCCCTCCAACATGCCACTGCTGATGGTTTCAATCCGCTCCCAGGCTCAACACTGAGGGAACACGATGGCGATTCAGCCGAATGGTGCGATCATCATGTTTCAATCCGCCCCAGGGTGTTGAGCCCTGGGGAATTCGCGATAGATGAGATATTTGTTGACTTCTGGGGCAGTTTCAATCCGCCCCGGGGTGGTGAGCCCCGGGGAATGATCTCCGCCTGTCCCATCTCCATCGAGAAGACGAGGTTTCAATCCGCCCCGGGGTGGTGAGCCCCGGGGAATCGTAGCGCGTGGCGACCTTCCGCAGATCCGGATCGGTTTCAATCCGCCCCGGGGTGGTGAGCCCCGGGGAATGCTTCTCGCCGACGGAAAACTCGTAAATCGCGTGGTTTCAATCCGCCCCGGGGTGGTGAGCCCCGGGGAATAACCAACCGCCCAATCCCAGTCCATAAGTGGCCGAAGTTTCAATCCGCCCCGGGGTGGTGAGCCCCGGGGAATGCTACGTTCCCGGCCAGCAACCGCAGCGCATCAGTCAGTTTCAATCCGCCCCGGGGTGGTGAGCCCCGGGGAATTCGGCCTCTGCAGACCTCACGAGCCACTTGTGCCGGTTTCAATCCGCCCCGGGGTGGTGAGCCCCGGGGAATTGGCCCGGTCGCTGTGCGCGACAAGATCATGTACAAGTTTCAATCCGCCCCGGGGTGGTGAGCCCCGGGGAATGTGGCTGGGATTCGCTAGAAGCCTTGGCCTCAAAA
>PLDW01000504.1 GCA_003136315.1 Gemmataceae bacterium
CGCAGCGGACACAGAGACCAATCCGAAAACCGAGAAAAAGCAACTTCTGCTCGTTCAGCTTTGATCTTCTCTCTGTGCTCTCTGTGTTGACATTGGATTGATTCATCAAGGGCCAGGTGACACCCAAAGGGAGCCACCCCGTTTGTCACGAGGTGAGTCACCAGGGGTGTCGAATCCAGGAACCCGCTGAGGCTGTCTCATCCCAGGAGCAAGCATCGGTCTAACGGGAGGGCGAGGCTCCTGCCGAGCGTGAGAGAAGTGCAGCTCGGCAGGAGCCTCGCCCCCCCCATTTGTATGTCTAACCGTCTTTCCGTAGATGCGACAGCCTCTGCGGTTTCCTGTATTAAATGTGACCACAGCGTGAACCAGGCCCCGTTGCGGGATCAATACAGACCAACGGCTTTGCGCCGCCATTCCGTGAGCTTGTCGGCCGGGATGCCAGCCGTTGCCTTGTCCCAGGCCGTGACGACCCGCTTCATCGCTTCGTCTGGTAGCACTGCACCAGCGATTACCCGCTTGAGTTCATCCGCCAGAGCGTTCGTCAAGAGAGTGTGGTCCGGACCGCGGAGGCCGTAAGTCGGGTTCCGAACGGACTTGCCGACGTAGTTCTGCATCGCCTGCTGAAGTCGTTTCGACTGGTCCGCATCAAACCCGTAACCGTACCAGATGATGGATCGGGCGGGATCCAGATGACTGTCCCGGAATGGCCCGTACCCGGTCGCTGCTGCAAGCAACTCCTGGCTTCGCGCCGGGCCGCCGAGTTCGGCCAGTAAGTCAAATGCTGCGTCGGGTCGCGGACACCCCTTGCGGACAACCCCGATCCAGCCCCCTGCGAAGTAAGGGATGTAGTTTCCAGATGACAGAACCGGCGATCCTGTCTTCGGGTCAACTGTGGCACGGGCACCGGGTACCGGCGCGACGCCAAATCGCGTGTCCACCCTGCCGTTCGCCCCTTGCAACCGGGCAATTTCGTCCAGTGACAGGATGGCCAGGATTGCCCGTCCTTCGGTCAGTGCTGCAACCGGATCGGCTGGTCCGTCCGCGGGGACGCAGTTACGCTGCCTCAGATCCGCAAGCCACCCGGCCGCGGTTCTGAACGACTTGGCATCGATCCGGGGTCGACCGTCGCGCAGATGGAACTGGAACGCGAGCGATTCCCCGATCGGACCCTGGTCCTTGTCTTTGCCGCCAGGAGCCGTCTCGCCCAGTGCCGAGCGGTCGTAATTGGCCGCGACACGGGAGAACAGGTCGACAAGCCGTGCAGGATCGGTTGGAAGGAGGGGCATGCTCGGCCGTTTGTCCCGAGCAGCGAAGAAGGCGGCCACGTCGGTCAGGTCGTCCCAGGTCTCCGGGACGACAAGCGACTTGTGTGTCTGTTTTTGAAATTCAATTTTTGCTGGGTTTTCTGTGAACCGATCGGCCTGATAGACCAGCGCAAATCCGTCGCCTGCGAGCGGCAGGCTGAGCAATTGGCTGCCCCATCCGGCATAAGGCTCCCCGCGGTAGACGGCAAAAACCCCTGACCACTGGTAAGGGTGGCCCGGTTCTTTCAACGCGGCGGGGATCGGGAGCAAATCGCCCCGGTCTGCCCACTCTCCGAGTTCGGCGAACGGCATGACCCCCACATCGACTTGATCGGTCGCTGCCATTGGGGTGGCAGTGAACTCGACCTTCCCTCCAACCCGGGCCGCCCACACCTTGACCATTGGGGCGAGGATGTCTGCCAGTCGTCGATCAGGACAGCTCATGGTGAGCGTGGGTCCGGTGGGCTTTTGATCGGTCGAGGTCTTGTTCTGGCTATCTCCGTTGCAACCCCCACAACCAACAAGTAAGATTGGGAACAGGATCGCAGTGAGGAACAGGCCCACCACCGTTGCCCATCCGATCCCCCCCGCAATTTTTGAACGGACGAATTTTGGGGAAGGAAGTTGTTGCATCGGTCGGTATCCGGTGGCTAAGATAGTACTGTGAAGTTGTCCACGGCGACTCGCCCGTGGCCGAGATGCCCGTATTGTGAATGGTAAACCCTATCCAGGGTGGGCGACAAGGCCGACGGGTCGTTCGGTAATGAAGAAGCTGTGCCAACTTCGCACGCCAACTCCGTCCATGTAGGGATCCACGATCATCGCGGGCGTGCCCGGGGTGGCCCACTTGGCTCACCGAATGGGAGCCGGTGAAACTACGTCGAAGGCGGACACATCCATGAAGGTGAGTTTGGTCGTCGCGACTGGTGCCCATCAGGGGAAAGTTGTCCCTATTTTGGGAAACCAGTTTGTTATCGGCCGCGACCCGCAGTGCCATCTCCGGCCAGCGAGCCAGGCGGTCAGCAAGCAACATTGCGCGGTCATTATCCGCGACGAGAATGTCTATCTGAAAGATTTCGGGAGTACGAACGGGACCGTCCTGAACGACGTGATCGTGAAGGATGAGGAGCGCGTCCTGAAGAATAACGACTCGCTCAAGGTCGGTCCCCTCGACTTCACTGTCCGGATCGAGATTCTGGCCCCGCGGAGCGACGGAACCCCCCTCCCGGACATGAATCCCGAGACCTCGGCCGCCCTCGCTGCGGTCAAGGCGGCCAGCAGCAGTCCGATGCCTCTCGCCGGTTCCCGGGACGCCACCCCAAACCCGAAGGCCCCCCCGCGACCAGCACCCGCAACCAAGACCGGCTCCAAGGAGGCCCCAGCCCTCAAGACTGGCTCCAAGGAGGCCCCGGCCCTCAAGACCGGGTCCAAAGTATCCCCGGCATTGCCCCCCCAGAAGCCGGCCCCCGACCCCCTCACGGAAACGGCTAACGAGGAGAACGACCGGCTCGCCGCCATGCTCCTCGGACTCGACGATGAGGAGGTTCCGGGCGGAAGCACCGTGGTCGATATGCCCGTCGTCGGGGAAGCCGGGAAGGACGCAGCCGCCAAGCCCGACGACAAAAAGCCGGTCGTCAAAGAAGACACTTCAAGCGCTGCCAGTGACCTGCTCCGCAAGTACATGCGACGGCCGAAGTAACGGATTTGGCTCACCGCGGTTGGTCAGGAGACGATCCTCGGGATCGTCTCCTTTGTTTCCCCCACTTTGACGTTAGAAGCCCCCTACCTTGAACTTTGAATTCCCTCCCGGCTGGACCGACCGCACCCTCGCCGCGGTCCGGGCGAACCTCCTGGCGTGGTTCGACCAGACCCGTCGCAATCTCCCCTGGCGGGCCGACCGCGATCCTTACCGGATCTGGGTCAGCGAAGTGATGCTGCAACAGACGACGGTTGCGGCCGTGGTCCCGTACTTCGACCGGTTCCTGGCCGCATTTCCGACCGTTGCGGTACTTGCTGCGGCCGATGAACAAGAGGTGCTGAAACTCTGGGAGGGGCTCGGGTACTACCGCCGAGCCAGACACTTGCACGCGGCCGCGCGGCAACTCGTCGCCGATCACGGTGGTCGGCTCCCGGATGACATCGCGGTGTGGGATGCCCTCCCCGGCGTGGGGCCGTACATCCTTGGGGCAGTGCTCTCCCAGGCGTTTGACAGGCCGCTCCCGATCGTGGAGGCGAATAGCCTGCGGGTGTTGGCCCGTCTGCTGGGATATCGGGGCGATCCCCGTGAGGGGGAGGGGAAGAACTGGGTCTGGGCCGCGGCAGGACGCCTTGTCCCCCCGACCCGAGCGGGGGACTACAACCAGGGGCTTATGGAACTCGGGGCAGTGGTCTGCACTCCGACGACCCCGGCTTGCCCGGCTTGCCCCCTCGCGGAAATCTGCATCGCCAAACGCGACCAACTTCAGGATGCGATCCCCCCAAAAAAGAAGGTCAAGGTGATCACCGAGGTGTCGGAGGTGGGGGTCGTAATCCGGGAGGGGAGTCGGGTGCTTCTCTGCCGTCGGCCGGAAGATGCGGGTCGGTGGCAGAATATGTGGGAAGTGCCGCACGCTCCACGAGAGGATGGCGAATCGACCGAGGCCGCAGCGATCCGAATCGCGCGGGAACTGGCCGGGGTGGAGGTCGTCGCAGGGGGAGAGGTTATGACGATCAGACACGCGGTCACGCGGTATGCGATCACCTTGATCTGCATGGATGCGACCTACCGTAGCGGCGCATTTGCCCCGGGGTTCTACGCCGAGGCCAGGTGGGTCGAGCCAGCCGACCTCGACGGCTACCCGGTGAGTTCTCCCCAGCGGAAACTGATGACCGAGATCGTAAGCCCCAATCACCAGCGCCGGCTCTTCTAAGGCAGTTGGTGAGAGAAAATCGACCNNCCACGGGCGGCTTGCCCGCCCGTGAAGGCGCACACGGGCGGGCAAGCCGCCCGTGGCGCCCCCACGATTGTGGTAGGTCATTTCTTGACGTGACGTGGCGTCTGCCTAAAAGAAATGGCTTGTGAATCGCCCCGTGCCATTTTACAATCATATCCACTTCCATTCGCTGACTCACTCGTGACACCTGTCGCGGTTCGTCTCTCCCGGAATCGCCATGCGTTCGCTCGTTTTCTTCATCTATCTGATGGCCGTTACCGGGTGCGGACAATCCCCCGGACCCGTGGTGTTAGCCCCGGCTGATTACGATCCGGAGTCGATGACCCAGGCGGCGATGAAAGAGTTCGATCGAGACGGGAATGGGATGATCGAGGGGGCGGAACTGGACGCCTGCCCGGCACTCAAAGCCGCCGTCGGCGGGATTGACACAAACCGCGACAAGAAGATCTCAACGGACGAACTCCGGGCACGATTCGAGGCGTACAAGGCGACGAACGCTGGCTCTGTCGCCGTCCCGGTCACGCTCACCCTGGACAGGGTTCCACTGGCCGACGCCACGGTCACATTCGTCCCTGAGGCGTGTATGGGCGGGAAGACCAAGGAAGCCACCGGGAAGTCCGGGACCGATGGGATGGTCCGCTCGTTCACCGTCGATGGGAAGGAATGCCTCGGTCTCCAACCTGGGTTGTACCGAATCAAGGTGTCAAAAGCCGATACGAACGGCAAGGAACTCGTCCCGGCCCGATATAACACCCAGACCCCACTCGGTGCCGAGGTGTTCGGCGCGCGAGGGGGCGGAGCTGTCACCCTCTCACTGACCAGCCGGTAAGCCGGCAATCGCCTCCAATTGCTGGGGCAGATATCATTCGTTCCTTTTTTCACCTGACGGAGTGCAACTCATGCACGAAGCGTCCGACCGACCCCAGCCCCGCCGGGGGTTCACACTGATCGAACTGCTGGTGGTGATTGCGATCATCGCAATTCTCATCGGCCTGCTCCTTCCCGCCGTCCAAAAAGTTCGCGAGGCTGCGGCCCGCGTCAAGTGTAGCAACAACCTCAAGCAAATGGCGATTGGGTTGCACTCGTGCCATGACACGAACGCTTATTTCCCCTCCGGCGGCTGGGGCTGGAGCTGGATGGGAGATCCGAACCGCGGATCGGGCCAGTCCCAACCGGGGGGGTGGATCTTCAGCATTCTCCCCTATGTCGAGCAGGGGAACCTCTATGAGTTGGGAGGCGGGGGCACCCAGGCCCAGTTATTCGCCGCCAACACCCAGAAAGCCCAAATGCCCACTGGGCTGTTCATGTGCCCGTCTCGCCGACAACTCATGGCATACCCGAACTATTACGGATACGGCTATTACGACGCGACCGGGATCGCCCCCGTATTCGCCAAGACCGACTACGCAGCGTGCGCGGGATCCCAGAATGCGGACGAACGGGATGGCGGGCCACCCGATTACGCGACGGGCGACACACCCAGTTACTGGGTCGCCCGGGATGACGCAGATGTGTTCAACGGGCCATTCTACCCTCACAGTCAGACCAATCTACTCTCTCTGTACCGGGGGACGAGCAATACCCTGATGCTTGGCGAGAAGTATCTGAACCCGAGCAACTACACCACCGGAATTGACCCCAGCGACAACGAGTGTTTGTACGTCGGGATGGACAACGACATCATGCGATGTACCGCCAGCGCTCCGATGCAGGATCTGTTGGGCTACCAGGACACCTTCAGGTTCGGCAGCGCTCACCAGGGTGGCTGTCAGATCTGCCTGGCCGACGGGTCGGTGCGGTTCGTTCAGTACAGCGTCGACCCAACCGTCTGGCTGCCTTATGGTGATCGGACCAGCACATCGACCGCGACCCTGCCGTAGGTCGAGTCGATACTTTGACAGACCCGACATCCGGCTGACATCTGAGAAGGGCTCGCAGATGACGCAGACTTCGATGCAGATGAAATCCAGATAAGACCGAATCGGTTTTGATCAAGATTTTATCTGCGTCGAAGTCTGCGTCATCTGCGGGCCATTTCTTCTGACCGACAGCCGGTGTATCCCATACTGCAACTCTGTTCTGGGCGGGATTTACAGGATCTTCGCGCCCACATGCCCTGCGGCCAATACACCAATCCGCACGTTGACTTGATTATCCCCCCATCTCGGAGATCAACCGATGCGACTGACCGCCATCTTGCTAGCCCTGGTTTTGGTGACAGCCGCCTCCAGTGACGACACGCCTACCAAGCCCCTCACTCCCGCCGAGGCGGCCAAGAAGCTGAACGAGAAAGTGACCATCGAGATGGAAGTGAAATCCACTGGTGGCAAGAGCGCGTGTTTCCTGAACTCGGAAGAGGATTTCAAGGATTCCAAGAACTTCACCGTGTTTATTCCGGAGGAGGTGGTTGAGAAGTTCAAGAAGGCGAAAGTTGACGATCCCAAAACTTTCTACAAGGGGAAGACGGTTCATGTGACCGGCACGGTGACCATGTTCCGCGAGAAGCCGCAGATCAAGCTTGAGAACTCCGATCAGATCAAGGTGGTTGAGAAGAAAAAATGACTCAGCCGTCGCTCCGACCCCCCCAGTCCGCACGGTATGAGAGGTTCGGGTTGAACAGCAGTTTCATGCGGCCGAGATCACTCATACCACTACGGGAGCCACACGACGGAGGGGCCGCCCTCCGAAGCGGCCCAGCTTTCTGATAGGCGGGGGGCAGGAGCTAATAGACCCGTGAGTTTCGCGACCGAGTTCCGAGCGAGCGGCGAGCCGTCAGGCCGCCGGTTGGAACTGAAGGGTCGCAGACGCTTGAGGTCACCGGCGGGCTGACGCCGCGCCGCTCGCCCTAATCGGGTATCCTTTCTCCTGCCCACCGCCATACAGGAAGCCGTTGAGGATGTCGCATCTATGGAAAGACGATNNGCTGGTGAAGCTCGGCAGGAGCCTCGCCCTCCAGTTAGACCGATGATCACTCCTGGAATGAGACGACTTCAGCGGGTTCCTGGATGAGACGGTGGGGAATCAGGATTCTGCCGGTCGCCTTACTCCGGCACGGTCAGGTGGATTTGCTCGAACGCTTGTTCACATGCTTGGAATGCTTCGACCACGGCTGGGTCAAACTGGCCGATCGAAGAGAGAATCACCTCGGTTGCGGTCGGGTGGTCGATGGCTAGCCGGTCGGAGCGGTCCCGGCGGAGGGCATCGTACACGTCCGCCAAGGCTACCAGCCGGGCCGCCGGGGGGATGCGCTGGCCGGCCAGACGGTCCGGATACCCATTCCCGTCCCAGCGCTCGTGGTGGCTTCGCACAACCGCTCGGGCCATCCCCAAAAATGTCAGCGAATCCCCGTGCGTTCGGGCCAGTCGTTCGAGGATGTCACAGCCGAGTTGCGGGTGGATCTCGACCACCTCTCTCTGCTCGGGGGTGAGCGCCTCCGGGTGGTCCAGGATCGCGTCGGGGAGGCCAATCTTGCCAATGTCGTGCAGCGGTACGCAGCGGACCAGATCGGCCACGTAGCCGCGGTCCACCAGAACCGGCCAGTCCGGGTCGGTGCACAGGTGCTCGGCCAGCACACGGACGTATTCCTGCATCCGCCGGAGGTGTGCGGTCGACCCGCCATCGTGCGATGCAGCCATCTGTCTCATCGCGAACAGAACCGCATCTTCCGCCCGCCGGACATCATTTTCCCGGGCCACGAGGCTGGCTTCGAGCTGGCGCACGGATTCCACCAATCGCTTTCCCCCAGGCTCGCCTGGGTCGAATGTTGGGGTGAGATCGAATCCGGCCGCGGCTGGGCGGAGTTCCAATACTGCGGCCGAGTCGGTTCCCAATTCGTCAGCGTAGGGGGTGAGGGTCCGCATCACCTCTGGCAAGCCTGGCCGCTCGGTCGGGTTGCGGGCGAGCATGTTGGCCAGGAACTGGTCGAGATCCGGCGGAACGTCCTGACGGAATTCGCGCACTCGCCGCGGCGTGCCGGTCTGGAGGGCCTTCACCGTCTCGGCTGTTGTCCGCCCGCGCGGGTGCGGGAGTTGCCCTGTGAGCATCCAGAAGAGGGTCACCCCGAGCCCGTAGATGTCTGCCGCAGGGCCGACCGCTGTCGGATCGGCGCTCTGCTCGGGTGCCATGAACTCAACGCTGCCAATGAGCGATCCCCGCACCGTCCGGGTGCTGGCCAGTTCCCGTGCCAGCCCGAAATCGATCACTTTGACCCGCTGGTCGGGGGTGAGGAGTAGGTTGGATGGCTTCAGGTCGCGGTGGGTCAGGTGCCGGTCGTGGGCTGCCTGAAGACCAGACGCCACCTGCCGGGTCCACTCGCACGCCTGGCCGACTGGCCGTGGCCCGTGGTCGTAAACGTACTGCTCCAGATCACCACCCGGTACGATTTCGAGCACAAGGTAGTGCAGCGCAGGCTGATGTGCCCCGGGAGAGGGGAGCACACCGGCATCATAGGCGCTCACAACATGCGGGTGGTTGATCGAAGCCAGCACTCGCATCTCGCTGTGGAATCGGTCGAGGTGCTGTTGAGAGACCGCATCGTCGACCGGAACCACCTTGATCGCGACCCGGCGGCGGAGGAGGACGTGTTCTCCAAGGAACACGACCCCAACACTCCCACCACCCAGGCGGTCGAGTACCCGATACGACCCGAGGACCAGCCCGAACGTGCTTCCCGCCACAACGCGGTCGCGCTGGTATGAGGTGAGTGTTCCGGCATGGCCCAGGGCTTGTCCGACCCTTTCCCGGGTGGTCAGATCGGAGAGGGTCTTCCCTGCCCCGTCCAGGAACTCGCGCAGAGCAGGTGGGTCGGTCAGCCCCAGGTCGAGCAGTTCCTGGAGGAATGTCCGCGCCAGCGCGGGAAGTTTTGGCTGGTTCAACACCGGGTCGAACGCTCGACCCGGTGGGCCAGAGGTATCCACTGGGGTGAAAGTTCGGACAGTGCGAAGCGGGGGGAGTGTGCTCATGCAGGGCGCAGGGCAGGACGCGGGAACTGGGGATCAGCGCACGACCCCGGTCGGCCGCGCGCAGTTCGACCGGGGAGAAAAAGTCATCCCGGATCGGTGCTGCAAGCGTAGTTCGGGAAACCGCCGTGGGCCAATCGGCCGGGTCCAATTCTCGGTTCCAGGGGTCGAAACAGCATGACCAGCCCAGGAAAATGAGTTAGGATTGCCGCAAATCGCCAGAGGGACTCCCCCACCCCGGAGTCGGTCGTAATAATACCCCGCAAGGCCGTGGCCAGCCGACGACCTGCCGGTGACGACACCGGACGGCTGCCCGCACGACCCACCCGCCTCGCATCCGTTTACCCGACCCGAGGAGACAACCGTGACTGCCACGCTCCGCCTTCTGGCCAGCGCGATCGCCCTGGTCGCCGGGCTCTGCGTCCTGACAGCCTCCGCCGCCGATCTGCCGAAAGAGTCGCAGAAGAAGGCCACTGCAGCCGACATCTTGACACTTCAAAAGTACACGGAGGACATCGTTGCCGAACCGGCCAAGAACAAGAAACTGATCCCGGGAGCGAAGGCCCTGGTCCTGATCCTCGGCACCCGCGGTGACCCCGCGCTCGCAGCCCAGGCCACGACGGTGGGCAAAGCGCTCGAAAAGAAGGACTACAAAGCCGCTGCGGCCGCCGCCCAGGGGTTGTTGAGTCCCAAGGCCGAGGGGAAAGCCGTGACTTTCGAGTATGACCTCAACGATGTGATGGCCCCATTCCGGCTCACCCGCTCGGGCGGGCTCAATATCGAAAAGGACATCAAGGACGCGATCAGCCCGCGGGGCACGGGGAAAATCGAGCCAGCCGTGGCGGAACTGATCGGTGCCCGGACCGCCCCGCTCGCCGACATCATTGACACGATGCCGAACGACAAGGCGAAGACGAATTCGGCAATGACGGCAAAGTGGTCCAAGTTCAGCAAGGACATGGCCAAGGCCAGCAAGGAGTTGACCGAGGAGGGCGGAAAAGGGGACAAGGCCGACCCGAAGAAGTTAATCGCGACCCTCAAGAAACTGGACGCGAGTTGCAGCAACTGCCACAACGAATTCCGCGACTGATCCAGGAACCCGCTGAACCTGTCGCATTCGCTGTCGAAATGCCCTGGAAAACCAGGGCGGACACGTCGGGGGTAGGGACATGACCAACAGGCCGTGAAGGAGTTGCATGGGCGGATTAGCCGCCCGTGGCACCCGATCCCCCTGGTCGATTTTCTCTCGCCGCCTGTCTCACCTCCCCACCCGCTTCCGAAAAAGGAAGGGGGGAGAAAGACCATCCGGTTGCGGAGGGACCAGCCGCTAACACCCGGTCTGCGGCCTCAACTTCGGTTCCGTAACAGAGGGGCGGTCAGATCCGAGAGTCGGATCCGTTGCAGCCCCTGCTCGTCGAAATTGGCAGGGTCGAGCCACCTCTCGAACGCTGCGCGAAGGGCTGGCCACTCGGTGTCGATCGTAGCGTACCACGCGGTATCCCGGTTCCGCCCCTTGTAAACTGTTGCCTGGCGGAAAATCCCTTCAAATGACAGCCCCATCCGTCGGGCCGCAGCGCGTGAGCCTGCGTTGAGCGCATCACACTTCCACTCGTATCGGCGGTATCCCAACGCAAACGCCGCACGCATCATCAGATACATCGCCTCGGTGACGATCGGGCTTCGCCTCGCCTTCGGTGCGTAATGCAGATGGCCCACCTCGATCGATCCGCTGGCCGGAGTAATGCGGAGGTAACTCGCCACTCCTACGGGCTTCCCAGTCGCACGGTCGATGATCGCGAAGAAAAGCGGATCGTTGCTCGCACACACGGTTGCGATCCAGTTGCGATGGCTTTCGGGCGTCCGAAACGGACCGTAGGCCAGGTACGTCCAACTCCTGTCGTCGTCCTCGGCTGTGAATGCCGCGAACAGATCGTCCGCATGGGCCGCCGGATCGAGTGGGTCCAGCCGACAGAGGCGACCATCAATCGACGCACGCGGCGGCATGGGTGGGGGCGCCCAGCCCGACGGCAGTGGCAGACCGATCGGCTGTCCGAATTCGTTGAGCGTGTGGGGAGGATTCATCGCGCCTGCCAGGATGTCGTTCTCCAGGTCATTTCAGCCGACTTGTAGGCTTGACCCTATCAGGATAGGCTGACGGCATGAGTCGCGCCAAGAAACTCAATCTGGTTGCCGTGGAAGACTACCTCGCGGGTGAGTTGCTCTCCCCAGTCAAGCACGAGTACTTGGGGGGTGTCGTGTATGCGATGGCTGGCGCGCGGAACTTGCACAATGCCATCGCCACGAACATTATCGGTGGCCTGCATGCCCGGCTACGTGGCCAACCTTGCCGTCCCTTCAACTCGGACACCAAGATTCGCGTCCAACTCCCCACTCATTTTCGATTCTATTATCCCGACGCCTCGGTGGTTTGCCGGCCGAATCCGCCGACCGATTCGTATCAAGACGAGCCGGTCGTGCTCTTTGAAGTGCTCTCGCGACGCACCCGCCGTATTGATGAAGGAGAGAAGAAGGATGCGTACCTCACCATTCCTTCGCTGGGGGTCTACGTTCTGATTGAACAAGACACAGCGGCGGTCGTGGCCTTTCGCCGCACCGAGGGCGGCTTCGTCCGGGAGGTTTATCAGGGGATCGACGCCGTGCTTCCACTCGCCGAGATCGGCATCGACTTGCCACTGGCAGAGATCTACGAGGCCGTCGAATTCGCTCCCGAGCCGGAAGAAGATCCGGCCAACGGCTAAGCGTTCCAAAGCTCAATATCTTTGGTTTGAAGAGTGCTGAACGAAAGGAAGCAGTTGATCGGGCTGGCATCCCGGCTTGGACGCCTAAATGACGATGGCATGTCGCATCAATAATGGCAAAGCACCCCACGGGATGGAACCGCCAAGACGCTGGGCGACTCGATGGTGCCGCAACAGGGACAGTGCGTGCCGAGAGGAAAAAGCTGTCTGAACGGCGTGCGAGGTAACGGGGATGTGAGTCCAAATGACAAAAGTCCTCGAAAAACGCTTGCGACCCCAGGCCGCTGACCGATAGACTACATCTTTGGAGACTGGCACCGCAACTGAAACCAGATAGAGAGCAGTTGCGATACGGTTCAGTGAAAAAACAAGACCATCGCGCATGCTCCGCCAGCGATGCCGCTGACATGGGTCAGGGTTCTAACGCTGCTCGAAAGCGCATGCCGAAGCAGCGATTAATACACTAAATGTTTGTTTTTGTGGTTAGTGAATATAGGCGCAACACTGATTCAGAGCGGCGGACAGGCTCCGATCCCTCTGACAGTGGATCCATTTTGCTTCGCCTCGCGTGAGGCCGGGGCTCAGCGGGTCGGATATCAGGAACTCAGACCGAACCTATATTCGCCGTAACGATTCCTGACCCTCCATTGCGCACTGATCGGTAACCGAACACCAAGAGGCGGGTTCGAAGCCGCATTGATGAGCCATGTCTGAACCGCAACAGTGGTTATTGCATTTGGAATCGCTCTCATGCTCTGAATTTCTTAATACTTTTGCTATTGACACAGTCATACCTCCAGATCCACATCGAACCTTCTTGCTCGGCTCATTGCACCGTCACATCACGGTGTATTCCCAGCAGGTCCGCGCGATCAACCTGATCCATGCGATCGCTCAGCCTCATAACGGTAAACTCAATAGCCAGAAGGTTGCGGTTGTTGGGGCTGGCTTTGCGGGGATAACCGCCGCCGCCTACGCCGCCCAGATGGGAGCAACAGTTGACCTTGTGGAGCATGCGCCACGCCCGCTTTGGCTTCAGGACGGTTGCGACAATCGCTGGTTGCACCCGCGTATCTATGATTGGCCGCGGCGCGGAGCATTGGAATCGCAAACCTCACTTCCAGTGCTCAATTGGCGGGCCGGAAAGGCCCGACAGGTCGCCGCGCGCATTCGCGAACAGTGGGATTACATGGTCGCAACGAACAGGCGACTGCGGCCACATTTCGGCCTACAAGTTAAGGGCACGAGTTGCGATTCGACTGGCGTACAACTGAACTTCGCCCCCACTTCCGGGCACGCGGAGGAGCTGAGCCGCCTCCGTTTCAATTACGTGATCTTGGCGGTAGGGTTTGGGATGGAGGAGGATAGTGATCCGGCAACCGTCTCTTATTGGAATGACGCGGATGGCCTCATGGACGTTCCTGACGGTGCCAAGGTACTGATTTCTGGGTACGGTGACGGCGGTCTGGCCGACGTGTTACGTCTCAGTATGCCCGGCTTCCAGCAGCACCAAATCTGCAACCTGATTCAGGACTTTGACTTTGAATCGGTTAAACATTTGCTCGACTGGGAGGAATCGTGTTCACAGAATCCGTCCGAACTGGATAAAAAATATCGCAATGAGCCCGTGATGCTCCTGAGCGAACGCCTCAAAGAGTATTGCGTCCCGAAGCTGGATCTTCACCTGGCGGGTCGCGGCCACCTCTATGGTCCGACAAGCGCCATCTTGAATCGGTTCCTGGTGTCGCAAATGCGAAAACAGGGCGACAAAGACGAGCGTCCCTTTAGGGAGGTTCGCAAGGCGATTGCAACGGTCAACGGTTGCCCGCAGGTGGAAAAAAAAGTTATCGGCTATCGCGTACAATTTGTAGGATCATCGGAATGGATAGACTACGACTTCGTGCTCTTGCGACACGGCCCCAAGCCAACTTACACTGATGTGGAGTGTATCAAACAGTGGCCCGGTCTTAAGTATAACTGTGACCGATGGCGAGACTTTCCCCAAGCCCTCGATAAGACCCGCGTCCCGATTTGGGAACCGGAGTTTATCCAGGCAATGGACCGTGGCTCTCTATCTTCTCTGGCGGCCTACGAGAGTGGGGGGGATGCGTGGTGTTTGGTGCTCCAATCGCAAAGACAGAATCGTTCCTTGGATCAAGTCGTGAGTCTTGCGTTACAAAAATACCGCGAGCGGGCACACAGGGAACGATTGGCACGGTCAATTAACCCGAAGCCGTTAGTCTTGGCGACCATTGACGCAATGGCTGATGCTGCCGCGTATCGCCAGACAATTCGCGCCTTGTGCCGAGCCGACATCGCGGTAGTGGACATTACCGACCCGAATGATCCGGCTTTGATGTTGCTGTTGGGCGTCAGATCCGCAGTCAAGCGCGGCGTGACGATTGCTTGCATCAACGATACGCTAACGCCGAAGGTGTGGACGCAGATCCCATTCAACCTCAAAGAACTTAACTTAGTCTCAATGAAGAAGACCAAGCGTGCTAATAATCTCGCAGACACAATTATTGACGGTTTACACCGTCTCGCATCGAGCAAGACCTACCTCGACCTCCCTGCTTTTGATTACGTCCGCGATCTTGGGGAAGATAGCCGCAACTACGCACAAATCGGGCACGACGAGCGAGTGCTGTTCCTTCGCCCTTTTGGTAAACCCTACGATCGGGATCATCTGGAGTGGGTCCGCGAACAAATTGCGGATATACTGAAATATAAACATAAAATTGAACCAAAAATTGAATCGATTATTGATCAAAGCTCCCCGCGCCTCGTGGGTCAACGGCTCTATGAGGCAATTCGCCGATCGTCGATGTGCATAGTCGATTTGACTTGCTGGCGGCCGAACGTACTGTACGAGTTTGGTGTGCGGCTTGCAGTTAACCAATTAAACCCGGTCCTGCTGCTAGATAAAGATCTACTGGATACAGGCCGCCGGGCAGAGTGTAAACCCGACGATGATGTGGTGTCAAAAATGGTGCAACTGTTTAAGCCGTTCCCATATACGCGTAACAAATCGAATACATCCATCGACCAAGCTTTGACGACTTTCTTCGATCTCCAACGCAGATCAGCGACTGTTTTCCAAGCACAAGGGACCGATCTGCATGCCGGTGAGACTTTTCGCATAGCTAAGGATTCCTTCGACACAGCGCAGGAGGCCTTTCTGATCTCTGTGGACGCATCGCTTGAATCTGCCGCGAACGCAGCTGTGGGAAACTATGATGGACTTCAGAATGTCGATCCGATTCACCTCTATGCCAAGGACAACCCGACATACGGAGATCAGGTGCGTTATTCCGCTCTAGAACGGCTATGCGCCGCCTGGAGCTACCTGGACCAGCGGGAAGCACCCTACGATTTGAAGGAGGTGGATTTGTTGGATCCAATGAAACGTGCCTTATTCCGGAAATATTAACCCGGCAAAAAAGAT
>PLDW01000385.1 GCA_003136315.1 Gemmataceae bacterium
TTTGCCTATCGCGGAATGTAGGTTACTTGTCATCACTTTGTACAGACTACTTCGCTCTCAATGGATTCGAGATGAACCGCGCCGATATGCTCCAACGGGCGATTGACCGCCGCAACCCGTGGGATATGGTAGTGGTCGGGGGCGGGGCGACTGGAGCCGGTGTGGCGTTCGACGCTGCCGCTCGTGGGTATCAGGTTCTCCTGCTTGAGCGGGGTGATTTCGGTGGGGGGACGTCCAGCCGAAGTACGAAACTCGTCCACGGTGGGGTCCGCTATCTCCGCCAGGGACACGTCGGGCTCGTGCTGGGAGCCCTCCGAGAGCGTGGCCGACTCCTGCGAAACGCCCCCCACCTCGTCCATGACCTGCCATTCGTCCTTCCGTGCTACCGCCGCCGCGATGTGGCCTTCTACGCCTTCGGGTTGAAGGCATACGACCTGCTGGCCATCCAGGGCGGGTTCGCCCGCTCGAGGGTGATCTCCACCACAGAGGTGCGACGGCTGCTCCCAACCCTCCAGACGCAGAGTCTGCGCGGTGGGGTGGTCTATCACGATGGCCAGTTCGACGACGCTCGACTCCTCATCCATCTCATCCGAACAGCCGTCGGACTCGGTGCGACGGTTCTGAATTACGCGCCAGTGAGTGGGCTCACCCGGAACCCGGACGGCCGAGTTGGCGGCGTCATCATGCGCGACACCGAAGGCGGGAGTGAATACACGGTGGCGGCCCGGGTGGTGGTGAACGCGGCCGGTCCGTTTTGTGATGGCCTCCGACGGATGGCGGATCCCGCCGCCCCACCACTGGTGACCGCCAGCCGCGGGAGCCACGTCATCCTGGAGCCATCCTTCCTCCCCGGCAACCATGCCCTGCTCATCCCAACCACCTCGGACGGTCGAGTGTTGTTCGCGATTCCTTGGCACGGGCACACACTCGTCGGAACGACCGACGTGCGGATCGCGGATGTCCCGGTGGAACCCCGGGCCACGACAGATGACATTGCATACATCCTCGAAACGGCGGGTCGTTACCTGGCCCGGCAGCCTCAACGGGAGGATGTCTTGAGCGCCTTCGCGGGGGTGCGACCACTGGTAACCGGGGGAGGTGGGGAAACCGCTTCGCTCAGTCGCGACCACACGATCCGGACCGACCAACCCGGTCTGGTCACGATCACCGGGGGAAAGTGGACAACCTACCGAAGTATGGCCGAGGAGTGCGTCAGCGTCGCAGCCGACCTTGCTGGCCTCCCCCCGCGGCCATGCTTGACGCGCGAGATGCCTCTCCACGGTTACCATCCGGCAGCGGGGGTATTTGGTCCGCTGGCTGAGTATGGGTCCGATGCACCGGAGATCCTGGCAATCATGGCCAGGGAACCGACCCTCGTTACACCTCTGCACCCAGCCCTCCCGTATAGCGGCGCCGAAGTCGTGTGGGCCGTTCGTTTTGAGATGGCTCGAACCGTTGCCGACGTGCTCGCCAGAAGGCTCCGGGCGCTCTTCCTGAATGCCAATGCAGCCATCGCAATGGCCCCGCGAGTGGCGGAACTGATGGCCGGCGAATTCGGCCGGGATGCCGCCTGGGAGGCCGAACAGGTGCGAACATTTGGGGAGTTGTCACGCGGGTATTCGGTGTAGAACCAAGCTCACTCCCATTCTTCTTCCTTCCCACACGGCCTCGCACCACCTCCCCTACGGCCCCGCCCTCTCCGCTCTCCATTGACGAACTGCTCGCCCACCTTGAATCTCACTTCTCCCGCCTACAAGCAGAGAACCATCAGTTGGTCGAGTGGCCGTGAGGAGTTACCGGTGGACGGTCCGGTATGTGTTGGGGATCGTGGTGGGGGGTTCATCGCTGGGGTGACGTTGGGGTGGGCAACGGCGAAGTGAGTCAACGGGTCCCCGTGAACGCTTTTCCCATCCTCCCCAAGCCCCACCGGCCCTCTCCCGTCAACCAGATTTCCTGGAATACCAGATTTCCTTAGTTTTTCTGAAAATACCAGATTTCCTGGAAGTTTTTCTGAAATGCTGTTATCCTCATCACTGTCTGACGTACCCCCATTGAGTGGGCGTTACCTGGGATCGTCAAGGAATTTGCAATGGGAAACGAACAGCAGAAGTCGCCGACTCCACCCAGCCCAACTGTCTGGCCATATGGCTCGCAGGACATCGTCCTGCGCATTGGCGGTAGCACCCTATCAGGTGCGATTGGCGGCGCAGCATTGGCCAGTATCGGCGGCCCAATCGCGACAGTGGTCGGCTGCGTCGTCGGGGGTCTGGCTGGCGCTGCTGTCTCGACAGCGAACGTGAAGGCGGATCGGGCCGGCAAGAGGTAGCACCGCTGTGAGTCTCGCCCCTGACATCATCGAGTTCGCAGCAGCCGCCACCGGGGCAATTCTCGGCGGCGGTTTTTGTTTGGCCGCTGCCTATCGACGCGGTGACAAGATCGACTCCGTTCCCACCCGGCGACTGTTCGACGCACTCCTCAATGGGGCTGGCATTGGAACGGGGTTCGACCTGATGTACGCGGTTTGCTTCCACCCGAGCCACCTTGTTCACTTGACCGGCGACGGGGCGGAGAAGGTAGTGGTGAGGATGAGCACGCTGCACCGGGTGGAATTGTTCGCGGGGATTGTTGCGCTGATATACGTAGCGGTGTGCAATGTTCACGAACCATGTCGGAAGCATGGGTGATCTACCCCACACCACTCGCCCGCTCCCACCTGCTTGTGTGTCCAATCGTCTTCCCGTCGCTACAACACCTCGGATGGGTTCGTGTCTGAGAAGAAGTGTGGTGGCCACGGCACCCCGGGCGGAGTAACCGATGGGGGAGAGGTTTCTCCCCTCACGAGGCCAAATCATGATCCGCACCTTGCTCACGCTTCTCCTGATTGCCGCGACTGGCCGCCTGGTTGCGATTGACGATCCCCCAGCGGCGTCCCCTGTCGCCCCCGGGGCGAAGGTCGAGAAACTGGCCGACGGGTTCGCCTTCACAGAAGGGCCAGCCCCAGACGCCGATGGAAACGTCTACTTCACCGACCAGCCAAACGACAGCATCCTGAAGTGGGGGACCGATGGAAAACTCTCCACCTTCATGAAGCCGTGCGGTCGGTCGAACGGGCTGTGTTTCGACAAGGAGGGACGGCTCTGGGCGTGTGCCGACGAGAACAACGAGTTGTGGCGGATTGACGTCAAAACGAAGGAAAAGACGGTAGTGGTGAAGGATTACGGCGGGAAACTGCTCAATGGTCCGAACGACGTCTGGGTTCGACCCGACGGTGGGGCCTACTTCACCGACCCGTACTACAAGCGGCCATACTGGAAGCGGGGGCCGCAGGAGCAGGATATTCAGGGGGTGTATTACGTCGCTCCGGACGGCAAACTCACCCGGGTGGAAGGGGGTCTCAAACAACCGAACGGGATCATCGGCACCCCGGACGGGAAGACCCTTTATGTGGCCGACATCGGGGGTAACAAAACGTATGCCTACGACATCCAGGCGGACGGGTCGCTCAAGGACCGGCGGCAATTCTGTGGGCTGGGGTCGGACGGGATGACGATCGACGAGGCCGGAAATATCTACCTCACCGGTCGGGGGGTCACGGTATTCGACAAGTCCGGCAAACAGGTGGCTCACATCCCGGTCCCAGAGTTGTGGACAGCCAATGTCTGCTTCGGCGGGAAGGACATGAAAACACTTTTCATCACCGCGAGCAAGGGCCTGTACGCAATCGCCATGCAGGTGAAGGGGGCTGCGCGGCAGTGAGGTGGATGGTCTGTAAAAAGCTGAACCTGTTGGGACCGACATTCACCCGCTCCACGGCACGCGCTGTGGGTGGCGGACTCATCTTCCTCCGCCTGAAGCCGGTGACCGATCAATCCCAATCAGGGGCGCGCCCCCCCCTCAAGAACCAGGCCAAGGGCACACAGTTCACCGGTGTTTCGATTGGTCCGAGCCTGGATTCCGGTGACGGGAGTACCGTCGCTGCCGAGCTTCTTCATGGGCAGTATGCCGCTCCCCCCCACTACGTGGGAGAGACGGACGTCCTCCGGATTCAGACGGTCCCCGTCCACCTTCATATAGGTGATTCCCAGCTGTTCCACGTGAATACCCGCCTTGAGGGACACCGCACCGACCGCGTATCCAGTGGGAGCCAAGAGTTGCGAGGTGCGCGGGGTTGCATTCCCGTGGATCAGGCCTGGCACGTTTTTGGTTCCCACTCGATAAATCGGCCGTACGGCACAAATGACTTCGTATTTACCCCTTGGCTGATACCAGAGATCGAAGCCGACGAGGATGCCGCCAGTGGGAGCGGTATCCCGAAAGAGGTTCCCGATCGAAAAGCCCACTATCTCGTCACGGGGTGCGCGGGCGGGGGGCATCTTGGGTAGGATTGGCGTCCGCTGAACGGGGGGTATCTCGGGGGGTTTGACCGTGACCTCACCCGGCAGCTCGACATCGGAGGCCGAACCTGATGGAGCAGACGGAGTCGATGGAGTCGATGGAGTCGATGGAGTCGATGGAGTCGATGGAGTCGATGGAGGACGAATCCCGGGGGTGAAGCTCGACCAGGGGAAATCTCGTCCGGTAAGCTTGAACGAGTCGATAAACGCTCGGGTCTCAGGATGGGACCGGCGGGCCACTTTCCCCGCCGCGAACAGAACATAGAACCGACTGCCAATCATCATCAGCCGACCAGAGACGTAACCGCCTGGAGTGCCCGACTCGATCTCGAACTCTACCCAATCGTCATCCCCGGCAAAGCCCTTGTCTTGAGAAAGGACTTTCCCCTCACATGCCTCGGCCATCCCTTCGACAGCCGCATCAAAGTTCACGGGAGTGCCGGGCAAGAAATCCGCGTACCCCGCCGCGAACACCCCACCCGAGGGCTCGGCGAGAAAGATCGTCGCAGTCGCTCCATCGAGTGGCCGCCGTTCCACCCTTGGGGTGCCAGGAAATTGGACGGTGAACCCACCCTCGGTGGATGTGAAGTCCCGGAACGGCTTCTTCCCACACCCAACCAGCGCCACCGGGAGGGTGGCCGCGAGTACGAGAACGAAGCGTCGCATCATTCCACTCTCTCATACGAGGTCGCGGGACAAGGGTCGTGAATATAGTATCCCAATCCCGCCCAGCGAGGGCAAGGCAAGGGATACCCGGAACCCAGGCGGTTGGACGATTCATGCCCGATACGTTCACAATCGGTGTCGTCCAGATGCGGTGTTCGGCGGATCGGGAGGTGAACCTTGCGACTGCCGAGGCCGCTATCGCTGTCGCCGCCAGGCGGGGGGCGGAGGTCGTCTGTCTGCCCGAGCTGTTTACCGGGTATTATTTCTGCCAGAAAGAAGACATCGCCCTTTTTGACCTCGCCGAGCCGATCCCGGGACCGTCGGAGGCCCGATTAGCCGCCGCTGCGAAGGCGAACCGGGTGGTGGTGGTCGGATCGCTCTTCGAAAAGCGGATGCCCGGAGTGTACCACAACACTGCGACCGTCCACGATTCCACCGGAACCCTGCTCGGGCTCTACCGGAAGATGCACATCCCGGACGATCCCCTTTTCCTGGAGAAATTCTACTTCACACCGGGTGATTTGGGGTTCAAGGTGTTCCCGACCCCGGCCGCGAAAGTCGGCACACTGGTGTGCTGGGATCAGTGGTATCCCGAGGCCGCCCGGCTGACCGCCCTGCTGGGGGCGGAGGTGATCTTCTACCCAACGGCAATCGGCTGGCATCCACGCGAGAAGGCCGAATATGGCGAGGCCCAGCACTCGGCCTGGGAAACGAGCATGCGGGGCCACGCAATCGCCAACGGGGTCTACGTGGCTGGGGTGAACCGGGTCGGGCACGAAGTGATCGTCGGCGACGGTCTGGAGTTCTGGGGCGGCTCGTTCGTGAGTGACCCGTTCGGGCGAGTGGTGGCGCGGGCCAGCCATGACACGGAAGAGGTGCTCGTAGTCACCTGTGACCGCAAGCACATGGAGGACATCCGGCGAAACTGGCCCTTCTTCCGCGACCGCCGGATCGATTCGTATCAAGGAATTATCAAGCGAGTAGCGGATTGATTCAGCCTAGAAAACGACATCTCGCACACAACCTCGACGGTCAACCTGGTCACCCAGCCTCATCTGGCAGGCGAGAGCGCATGGATTATGGCCATAACATCGACAGATAAATTCAATCAATCAACTGCTCAATTGGACTCAAGCGTGTCCCGTTGGCTGCGCCGGCTTATTGTGGTTTCGTGGGTGGGGTGGGCAGCCTCCCTCCTCAGCCTGTGGGTTCAATATCAGATCGGCATTTACGATACGGTTGGGTGGCTCTGGGTACCGTTTGCTGCGGCGGGAGCGATGGCTGGGATCGCGGCAGCTTTCGTCGGTGTCGTGGAGGGTCTCCTCGGTCCCAAGCGATCGACCATGTTCGGAAGGGCCGTTCTCGGCGCTCTGCCACTTGTTCTGTCGGCAGCTTTTGCCGGGTACGTGTTCCTTGAACAGGGCCAGAGGAACCTGCCGAATACGCACGTCCACAAGATCGGCCGGATGGCCGCAGTGACACTCCTCAAAGGACACGCCCAGCTCCGTTACCCGCACCGCCTGGAGACCTCCCGGCTCGTGATGTACTACGACGACCGAGTCACCGACCCCGCCGGCGATGCGGCTCTGATGGAT
This sequence comes from Gemmataceae bacterium, assembly GCA_003136315.1. Taxonomy (GTDB): domain Bacteria; phylum Planctomycetota; class Planctomycetia; order Gemmatales; family Gemmataceae; genus Urbifossiella. The sequence goes on from PLDW01000385.1 coordinate 6,656, forward strand.
GCCCACCTGGCGCAGTTGGAGAAAATTCTTGGCCGTCAACAACACTCCAAAATCCACTGGGTACGAGGCAACTCGCTTGGAATGCATGCGATGAGCATCCACAGCGTTGCCCTGGCGAGCGACGCCAGCCCGGCTTCGTGGTTCGACCGTCACGAGCTCGCGCACTCCTTCCTGTATCAGTTCTCCGATCGGGGTTCCGAGCCTCCGATGCTCCTCCTCGAGGGGTGGGCGATGGCCGTGGACGGCCACCCCGAGCCATTGGCCATGACCGCTCTCGCTGTCCGGAAATACTTGCAGTCGAGGCCAGGGATGAACGACTGCCTGCGGACGATTCTGAGCCCCGACTCGTACCACATCGGGAGTGGCCCTGCCTACAACGTCGGAGGGGCGTTGGTGGACTTTCTGCTTCACCGGTATGGGGCGGACAAATTTGTCTCGTTCTACAACAGCATTCACCCCGAGAGCTTCGATGCGGATTGTGAGCGTATCTTCGGCTGCGGCATCGATGCGCTGGAGCGAGCCTTTTGGGAGGAGCTTGAGAGTCACGTAGGGAGGGGTCAGTAACCCTTGACGAACAGGCTGGCAGAAGTCGCAGGGCTTCGTCCCTGGTTAATGGGTGATCACGTGGCGAAGGCGAAGCGAGTGCTCTTTGTCTGCGAGGGCAACCTCCACCGCAGTCCGACTGCAGAGCGACTGTATGCCACCACTCCGGGTCTCAAAGTGCGGTCGGCGGGGCTTTCAGATTTGGCCCGCGTGCAGGTCACCATTGAACTGCTGGCCTGGGCAGACGTGGTCTTCGTGATGGAGAAACGGCTGCAAGGTCTGCTCCGGCGGCGGTTCGGGACAGCTGTGACAGGCAAGGAGGTCGTCTCCCTGGAAGTGCCTGACGATTTCCAGTTCCAGCAACCCGAGTTGGTGGCGATCCTCTGCGATCGGTTGGCCCCTTACCTCGGGCAACCGCTCGGGGTCAAGACGCAGGACTAATCTTGAGAGATCGTTTGGGAGAGTCGCCGATGGCCGATCGAACAATCGCGATCGGCGACATTCACGGCTGCTCCGCTGCCCTCGCCCCGCGCTGATCGATGGGATTGAGCCTGGTCCCGCTGATACGATCGTCACAGAGGGCGACTACATCGACCGCGGCCTGGACTCCCGCGGCGTTTTGGACCAACTCATCGCTCTGGCCGGGCGTTGTCGGCTGATCCCACTCCTGGGCAACCACGAAGAGATGCTCCTCGATGCGCTGCGGGACATCGCGTGCCTCAAGAAATGGCTCACCTGTGGCGGGGCCGATACTCTGCGATCGTATGGCTGGACCCCGGGCGGCCAACGCTGCGCATTGGCGTCTGTGATCCCCGAATCGCACCGAACATTCCTGGCCGGTTGTTGACCCTTCCACGAAACGGCATCTCACCTCTTTTTGCACGCTGGCTTCGTTGCCGAACTCCCTATGGGGCAACAGCCAGCGCTGGCGTTGCGGTGGCGGGTGACCGATGCGAAGTCAGCGGTCCCACACGACTCGGGGAAAGTGGCCGTGGTTGGGCACACGCCCCAGTCCAATGGGGAGGTACTCGACCTGGGATTCCTGGTTTGCATTGACACCAACTGCGTTCGCGGCGGCTGGCTGACTGCGCTCGACACGAGTACCGGGCAACTCTGGCAAGCCGATCGCGGCGGTCGGCTCAGAACCAAGCCCAGTAGGGCAGGCTAGAAGTCTGCTATAAGCCCAATCCAAGGAAGTGTTTATGATCGTTGCTCACCATGTGGGACGCCTGGGACCGTCAGTGACTCGCCCAACAAAAACCGCTCGCGGTGTCCCAGCTTAGGCAGTTGGTGAGAGGAAATCTCCCAGTGGGATCGGGTGCCACGGNNCAAGCCGCCCGTGGCACCCTCCACGATCGTAGTAGGTCATTTCCTGGCGTCTGCCTTACTTGGGCACCTCCTCACCCTCTTCAGGTCTATAGGCGTCGGCAAAGTAAGAGCGCGCGTTGCGGAGGCCGGCATGACGCCGCTCCACGGACCAGACCAGTTTGTCTTTGTACCGTGTCTCCAGTTTGTAAATCGACATTGGGGCGATGGCGTACCGGTATCGGGATCCTTTGCCGTCCTGGTACGCTTCGAGCAACACGCAGCATTCGGGATTGGTTCCGTGGGCAAAGATGAACATCGCCCCGTCCATGATCTTCCCGTCCTCTGCGTAGCGGTAGGCCGGCTGGCGGAGCAGACGCAGGTCCACCTTCATATCCTGGAAGTAGTCGACCACCGAGAAGTCCGCGGCAATGGCCCGCATCTGTGGCAACCGGAGTGCTGGCTTGTCGGCGGGGACCGGGGAGTCCGGCAGGTCGGCGAACGTGCAGACAAACTCTGACGGTTTCCAGTGTTCACGATCCGACCGCAGAATCGACACGTCGCTCTCGGGGATGATCGTGAATTCGACGATCCACTTCTTTTGGAAGTTAAAGAAAAACTGGGCAATGGCGTCCGGGCGGCCGCCGTTGTGGGCATACACGGCAAGGACTCCGTCTGTGGCGTTGCTGACAGCGTCGCTCCAGCGGAGGCAGGGGTCGGCGACCTTGGATGCGTCCTTCCGGTCGCCGACCCGGATCGTGAAGTGTGAGAGCGCCGATTTCATGAACACCATCCGCTTGTCCGACAGATCCTTGGCGGTCGGAGGAGCAATGTCGGGCGCTTTCCCACCAGTCTTCTCGGCGGGTGGGTCGTCTGCGCACAGAACTGGACCTACCGAGCAAAGGGCGAGCACCGGAAGCAGAACAAGAAGCCGACTGACGCTCACCGGGAAAGAGTGTCGCATGAGAAGCCTCGATCGGAATCTGTCAGAGGCGATTGCTCTCGTCATGTTGGCCAGGGATGCGCCGGAACTCAAGACAAAAAGTCTGCAATTTTCCCGTTGCGACTCGAACCCCGCAGACTTCCGGTCACCTGGTCAGGGCAGCGGTTGGACAGACTCGCCCGTCTGCTCTTCACCCCCTTGCCCCGCGAATGGCTTCAGCCGAAACAACCCTCATTTCTGAATTTTATTGGGAAAGTGTGTTATGAAAGCCCGATGAGAGAGTATACTTTGTTGACGGCTCATATTCTTCTCATAGGAGAGCGGTATGGCTCCCCAGGCTATCCTCGCCAGCGTCCGGCAGATTCCGTTCGAGCCTTTCCAACTGGTGCTGGTCGACGGAGCCAGGTACGAAATCCGGCATCCCGACCAGTGTATGGTCATGAAGAGAGAAGTCGTAATCGGACAGCCTGCCAAGGATGAGGACTACATGGAGTGGTCGCTCAAGATCAACTGTTGGAACGTGACCCGAATCGAGCGAATTCGCAGCAAGGTCGAATCCGTTATCACCATGTAATCCGCACGTTACGACGAAGACGCAGCCGGGCACTCACCCCCCTCAAAACAGTATCCTCTGCACGTCCCTTGGCCTGAACTGGGCACGGAACGAGTGTGGAGCATCCTCGGCTGTCTCCTCCACCACGCGGGGCGTCCCTGCCGCAGGTGGACCAACTCGGCCCTCGGCTTCTCCCGCACCCGTGCCGGGATGGCTTCCACAATCCGCTCCACCAGCCCAGCAACGGACGGATCCCCCTCGGCGCGCGGAGAGTGAACCGTCAGTTTCAGCCGGTCGCGAATGCCGGATACTGTGCTACGGCGCTGGCCGAGCCGGGCCAAGGTCGAGACGCGTTTTGAAGAGTTGAGGCTCCTACGGTAACGCCCTCCACACCTTTCCAACCAGACTCAATTCCGGCAGTCCTTGTTTGGCACTCGAAGCTCGCCCCCGCATCGAATTGAATCGTGTTCCGATCTGGAGTAATTGTGCGAGCGTTCCACGACGAGCCCGATAGCATCCAGGCCAATCTCAATGTCGGGGTTGCGGATAGCGAGTACGAGCGGTGGTGTTAGCGTTTCGTTCCCGGTTCGGGTCGGCTTGCGAGGATCAGTGCGGTCGTCGCCCAGCCACTGGCCGCGACGGAGATAAATTGATCTTTCGTGTGTGGGAATCCGCTTTCGTAGTACGGTTGGAACGGGTCGCTCCTTGATTTGACGAACCACGACCCGTCGGGCTTTTGGGTCGACCGGAGGAACCCCACGCCCCGGGCGTAGGCGGGGTGGTCGGTGGCCAGCCCACCGGCCTGGTGGAGGGCAACGAGGGCCGACCCCGTTGCGTAGGGGTCGCTCCCCAGACGGTCGAGTTGTCCCCACCCGCCGTCGGCTCGCTGGGTCTTCAACAAATCCCACGCAGCGGCACCGATGTCTTTCCCATCCGCCCTGGCCTCCACCAGCGCGAACAGGCGGAAAACCCGGTCTTCGGTGTCCTTGGCCGGCGTCTTGATCAGCCAGGCGCGGGCGGCCTGGACTCGCTTCGCGGCCCGGTCCTTCTGGTCCGCTGTGGCCCATACCCGTAACCCGCGAAGGGCGAGGTAGGTGGCGCTGAAGTCACTCGCTTCGGATGGCGGCCGTTTCGAGCTGGTCCTCCAGTGGTCCCGGTCTGCTTGGGTCTTGAGCAAGTATTCGACCACTGCGGTGGTGTTGTCATCCGGCTTGTGTCCGCCGAGTTCGAGCGTGAACAGGGCGTAACCGGCGGTGTCGACCTGCCCACCCGTCCCCTGGCCTTTCTGGAACTTCTCCCGATTCTCGGTGAGGAAAGCCGTGATGTGTTCGACCTGAGCCTTGACTGCATCGGCCGAAACGTCATACCCCCGCGCTTTCGCTGCGGCGAACGCCATCACGGGCATCGCCTGATTGTGGCAGGCGAAGCACGTTCTCTGCTCGATGTGCCCCTCGGCCGCCTTGTAGAGGAGCGGAAGGGCACGTTCGGCGGCAGCGCGAGAGACTGCCGATGGGGAGAGCGGAAGTGAGGAGAGACTCAGGGCAAGCAGCGTTGCGCTGGCGATCATTGGCGGCCTCAGCGCCCGCGCGGCGCAGGGATACGAGGGGATGGTGATTGTCGATTGGGCAGCAGGGCTGGTTGGTGCCTGGTCAATGTTTCTGTTCCTGCGTAGCCGGGCCGCCNNCCGCCCTCCGTGGCGGCCCAGCTTTGCGAAGTCATCCCGTTCACCGGGATCGGGTCAGGCATGGCCACTCGACGATCACACCCGGGTCATTTGCCGAAAAACCCACCGACGGGTTCAATCACGTGACGAGCGGTACTTCGAGTCGACACGCCGAGGAACACGTAGCACATCTCGTCGGTCGCCTGCTCGCCGTAATACGTTGTCGCGGGCGGGGAACTCGGGTTCCGGGGGTTGTCCGACGAATTATCGTAGGTGCCGCGGACTGTCAGCACGGTCCCTTTCGTCAGCTTGAGCGGTTCCTTGAGTTCGTACTGCTCCTGCCAGTTGTAGTCCCACTCTGGGAGGCGAATGAGAGTCTTCTCCTTCCCGCCAGCGGGGGTGGCGGTCAGTTCGATGGCCTTGCCGAGCTGGTGCATGTGCGGGATGAGCCGGTACACCGTCACGTCCTCGGTGAGCCGCCACGACCGTTCGACCCTGGCGGCTTTCTCCCCGGCCGGGATCGCCTGGATGAACGGGATCAGGCCGCTGGCCGGGAGCGACCGGTACGTCTGGGTCACCGGAACCTTGGAGAAGTAGAGCCCGATCCTGGTCCGATCCTTCTCGACCTTTCCGGTCCGGTGGAAGTGCATCTGGAGGCAGATATCGGCCCCCTTGGGGAGATGTTGTCCGACCCCGGACGGCAGCTTCTTCGGGAGCATCCCCTGAGCCCACCCACCGATGTAATTGTTCGGGTTCACCGGGATGCCCCAGCCCATCGTCGACATCGTGTATCCGGGGCCGCGGTCGGCGGCGTCCGGCCGAGCTGTACTCTGGAACCCAGCGAGTCTTTTCCGGGCCTGACCGGTGGTATCGACCAGTTGGAGGGTGTGGTGAACAACCCGCGGGTTCCCGGGTTTCACTTCCATCGCCACGACGTACCGGTCGTCGGGCAAGTTGGTGGGGAAAACCAGCACCCGGAACAGATCCCGTCCATCCGGCCCGACCGTCATGTCCTCCGACGATTCGAGTATCAGATCGGGCTCACCGAGATACCAACCCGCCGCGAACGTCGGGGCTGGCGGAGCGTCTTTCTGGTCGCCCTCCGGCCGACCCTGGTCGGCCCACGCCTGGAGCACCTTGACCGATTCGGGTGGGAGGGTCCTTTCGCCGGTCAGAAGGTCGTTCTTCTCCGGCTTCCACGGCGGCATCCGCCTGGCCTTGACCTCCTCCAGGCACGTGTCGGCCCACTTTGCCGCCTGCTTGTATGAGGTGAGTGCGAAGGGTCCGACCTGATCTGGGCGATGGCAACTCTGGCAGTGATTCTGGAGGATCGGCAACACGTCCTTGTAGTAGGTGACGGGGGTATTGATGGTGGCTTCGGCTTTCTCAGGTTCACCAATTGAGCAGCCGAACGCCTTCGTCTCGGGGAGCGTCACGGGCTTCCCGGCGAGAACCTCGTCGAGCGCGACCACGAGATCGTGGCGGGTGGTTGTGGCCTTCTGCTTGAGTCGGCCGACGAACCCATCGTCAATCCGTCCCCGATATCGCACCACGAATGTCTCATCCAGGACGACCACCTCCGGTGTGACTTTCGGGCTGAATGCGCTGACCGAAACGTGCTTCGGATCTCGGACCACTGGGAAGGCCACTTTGTATTCCTTCGCGTGAGCTGCAAGCTGGGCGGCGGTTGTGTCCGGGTCAGGATACACGCCGACGAGTCTCACCCCTTTGTCACTGTACTTCGTAGCCACGTCCGAGAGGATGGGCAGATATCCATTTGCCATCGGACATTCGGTCGCCAGGAATGCGACCACTGTTACCTTGGCGGCCTTTTGACCGTGGAGCGACCACGGCTTACCATCAGCAGTGGTGAGGGTGAAGTCGGCGACCGGCTTGGCTGTCTCGGCCGTTGGCCCACCAGAGATGGTGGTCATCCCGGCGGCCAGGAGCGCGGGGAGTATCAAGGCGATGCGGACGAGGGTCATGAGCGTGGAACCTCCGATGGCAACGAATCGCACTTGTTGAGAGGAGTTCGGAAAGAACCTAACCCCCCAGCCCCTTCCCTGGAAAGGAAGGGGGAGAAGCAGAACCTAACCCCCCAACCCCCTTCCCTAAAAAGGAAGGGGGAGGAGCAGAGCCTAACCCCAACCCCCTTCCCTAAAAAGGAAGGGGGAGAAAAGGCTGTCCGGTCTGAGCCACTCTCACCTCGGGGTGGGAGTTGGGGAGGGAGTTTGTCCGGCGGGCCTCACGTCCAACCAACGCCGGGACCAACCAGAAGGGGAGAGGGTTAAAGTCCGCCCCTCATCAGCTGCGCGAAGTGCTTGCGGAGCACGAGCCGACGCTGGATCGGGGTCGCTGCATCGTAGACTGGTGAGCCCGGGTTCAAGTGCCCCTCGGCAGTATACACGACGGGCGTGTTAATGGGCACCGTGTCGAGTTCAAAAGCGATGGTCGCGACTGCACCGGCCGGGAGGATGCGTCGAAGGGTGAGCGACCGGATCAGGTGTGAGTCGGCCTCGATCACCACTTCGGCCGACACCACCTGGAATAGGCTGGCTTGGCCGCGACGAGTTGCAATGACCACCCTTCGGGCGGCTTTGGGAGTGGGTGGATCGGCCCAGGTCAGATCGAAGTCAGCGAGAACACCACCGAGGAGGGCATCGAGTTCGAGTCCGCGGATCTGAACGGCCTGCCGGATGGCCGGAGGGAGTTCGGCCTCAGTGTAGCGCACAGCAGCTTCCCGCGTCGGTGCGAACCAGACCCGCCCAACTGGATCGCGGCCCCACGCGCCCGTTCCCCCCCATCCTGGTTGGGCGACGAAGCGATTCCCACGAACCCAGACGACTGCCCGTCGCCCTCCCTCGACGGGATGGGCCAGGGGGTCGGCCTCTACGTGCGTGAGGGTGACCATCTGGGTATAGCGGCGATCCGAACCGTGCTCGTGGGCGTCGCGGGCTGCCTGGACATCCTCAGCTGGGGACGCTACCGCCTGCTTCGCGGCTGGAATCAGCAAGACCACGACGAGGATCGCGGCAGCCAATCCCGCAACCGCGAGACCGGCCGCCGGTAACCGGCGCCACCACCTGGAAGCGCGCGAGGCTGGGGTGTGGTGGGGCTGATCGGCTTCAAGACGGGTCAATGTCCGGTTCCACACGGGGCGGGGGTCGGTCCGATTCGCGGCGGCGTCGAGTGTGGCACGGACAACGGCATCAAGGCCGGGTTCGGGCGGGGGGAATGGGTCTTGGGGGGGAGAGGACATCGGTGGACCTGGCGGGAATCGTGAAGGCCACCCAGGGCGTTGCCCTGGGCTGAGAACTCTCAGCCTTTCAGGCTGAAAACCGGTTTCACCACACTGTTTGAAGGGTTGCCATTCGTTCATTCAGGAGAGCCTGCGGCAGTGGTCTCTGGAGGATTAACCCACCCTGCCCCGTCGGGTTACACCGATTTGCCCGGAGGATTACCGAGAAGGGGGGCCAGCAGGATCGCCAGGGCTTTTCGTCCCCGGAAGACCAGCACACCGGCATTGGTGGCCGATACCCCGAGAGCTGTAGCGATCTCCTCCTTTGACATTCCCAGAGCCCGCAACTCGACCGCCGCTCGCTGAAGCGGGGGGAGTTGCTGAATGGCATTGCGTACCACTTCTTCCGTCTCGCGGTGCTGGGCAATCTGGTCGGGTCGGAGGGCGGACGGGTCGGCAATGGGGGCGGGGCCTTCTTCCGGGTCGGTGGTGGAATCGAGGCTGATGAGGGCTTTCTCGCGGCTCGACTGGTTGATACATAGGTTCGTGATGGCCGTGAAGAGGAGCTTGACCCCGTCACGTTCGAGGTCGTAGTCGTCGGCACGACGGAGGAGGCGGTACAGGCATTCCTGGACGAGGTCGTCCGCCCGGGACGGGTCGGCGACAACCGAGCGTGCGTAAGCGACCGCCCGCGGGATGACCGCGAGAGCCCAAACCTCGTACCGTTTCCGCTGGTCGTCGGACAGCATCAGGCCGCCACCCCCGCCGGGTCGGACCATTCTACCCGACCGGGTTGCTTCCGGTTTCTGTGAGGGGTGAGGTGGATGCCAACGTGCACACGTTCGGAATTCCTGTCTGCGGACAGCTGTCGTCCTGACCACTCCAGAACCCTCTGATACAGGAACCCGCAGAGGCTCTCTCATTCCCGGAGCGATCNNTACGTCCAATCGTCTTTCCATAGATGCGACAGTCTCAACGGGTTCCTGTATGAGGGCGACCGGCAGTCACCCGGACTGGCAGATCCGCGTCACGTGCCGAAGGATGTCGCGGACGGAGACGACTCCGACCGGCTTCCCTCCTGTCACCACCGGAAGGTGTCGGTATCCGCCAGCATCCATCTTTCCCAAGGCGAACGCCAGGGAATCAGACGGGGAGACGATTTCCGGGTCGGGAGTCATGAACTCGCGGACGGGCAAGTCTGCAAACCCGGACTGGCCAGCCACTTTGGTCAGAAAGTCCCGCTCGGTCAGGATGCCGACCAATTCCCCGTCCGAGGCGGTCACCAAAACTGCCCCTACCCCGCGGTCAATCATCCGGCGGACCGCCTCTCCCAGGTGATCCTCAACCCCAACGGTCACTGGCTCGCGTGGCGCAAGAATGGCGACGGGGTCCGTCATCAGACTCCGCTCGACCCGGTCGTGCATCGCGGGTTCGTCGAGGTGGACGAGCGGGAGCATGCAGTTCCCGCACGCATCGCTCCCAGGCTTGTTGACATGGCCGCAAGTGGGGCAGTACATGGGTATCCCGGGAGTTTGCAGTTTGCAGTTAGGCGTTGGGCAGTTGATAATGCACCCGCCGCATCTGACGTATTGTGTACCTCCCCGCTTGCGGGGAGGTCGCCGCGAAGCAGGCGGGTGGGGTGCGAAGCGTGTGGTGTCGGGAAGGCTCAACCCCCACCCGGCGAGCAAAGCCTCGCCAACCTCCCCCGCAAGCGGGGGAGGAAAAAACCAGATACTGCACCACACAGATCCGGATACTCTTTCTCCTGCCCAACGCCTTAGCAGCTTGCAGCCAGACAAAATGACCGGCAGAGGGCAGCGTAACTGTTGTTTTGGACGGCAGTTACGCGATCAATGCCGAGAGGTATTCCAATCGGGGGAATCGGCCTTGCCTCATTCTCTGACTGAAGACTGAAAACTGAAAACTATTTCTTTTTCTCAAGAGCTTGTTGCAGCAATTTTTGGGCTCGCTCGTTGTTGCTGTCGAGACGGACCGCATCTTGCAGGTGGGCGATTGCCTCCTCCAGTTCGCCAGTACCCACCAGGAGTCCCCCGAGTTCCACCTGTGCGACCGACAGATCCGGGCGGCACCGCAGTGCGTTGCGGAACGCTGTGATCGCCCCGGCCTTATCCCCCTGCTTGAGCCGGCAATCTCCGAGATTGTAATAGGCCACCCCATGCGAAGGTTGCAGGTCGATCGCACGCTGGTAACACCGAGCGGCTCCCTCATAATCCTTGTTCTGGAGTCGCGTCCCACCTAGCAGAATATGCCCCTCGATCAGCCCAGGGTTCCGACGGATCGCCTCGCCGAGTTCTCGCTCCGCGGCGGTGAAGTCCCCTGTTCGGATCAACACCTTGGCCATCGTCAGGTGTGCTTTGACGGAGTCTGGATGATCACGTAGCAAGTCCGATGCAAGGGCCAATGCCTCATCGCTACGACCGGCCGAAAGACGTTGCAGAGCTCCCTCGATCCTGGGCTGCAAGCCTGTACGGTGCTCGCGTGCTTCGGTGAGGTACGGATCGAGCCAGAGTCGGTCTTCGGGAGCGGCGGCCGCGAGTTTGCCCTCACTCTCAGCAGCCGCAGTGTCGCCCAGGTGCAACTGCACGTCGACCAGTGCAGTCCGCGCGGCCCTCTGGGCTGTCGGATCGTCCGCGGCCGCTCGCAAGGGTGCCAGAGCCTCCTGCCATCGACCCCGCCGCGACAGCACCAGGCCATGACCGAGCAAGACGCGGGGATTGCCCGGGTTCTCGTCGAGTAACTCGCCAAAGAGCGATTCGGCCTCGTCGAGTCGATCCATTTTCAGGTATTCCTCGGCGAGCCGTAATCGCAGTGCCGGGGTGCGCCGCTGGAGGGCCGAAGCACGTTTCAGGGCTGCAATTCCCTCATCAGGCATCTTCAGGATCAAAGCGAGACCGCGGAAATAGGGCCATCGTGCGTCGGTGGGATCGAGCCGTTCCGCTTCCGCGAATACGCCAACGCTCTCTGCATACAAGTCATTGCCGAAGAGGACTTTGCCGAGCAGGCCCCAGGCAGCAGCGGAGTCCGGATGGGCTTCCAACTCGGCCTGGGCGCGGCCAATCGCGGCAGCGACCTCGGGATCCATCCGCTCGGTTGAAATCACCGGGATGGCCGGCTTTCGCGGTCGCCAGTAGGAATATCCCGCTACCCCGGCTGCCAGCAAAGCAAAGACGAGGAACACCACCCACACTCGGCGGGTAACTCGCATGGGCCGGGGGCTATCAGGCGATGTGGTCACTCGGAACTCGGAACTCAGGTTTGCGGTGGGGAATCTTCAGTCCGCCAGCCGCCTCATTTCTTGCTGGCTCTCGACCGTGGCGTGCCCTCACCCTGGTGGATTTCGACGAGTCGATCCGCGAGGCCGCCCGGAAAGGATTCCTCTCTGCCATCTGGCCAAAGTACGTCTATCGAATCATAACCTGCGGACCCTCCCAGTCCGAAGTGGCCGCGCGGATCATGACTACTGCAATAGCTCGATCCAGGATTCAGTAATTGGAAGTACGATTTCCCACCCGTGCGCACGGTCACTTCGGTCCCGTAGGCATCCCGTTTCAGGTTTGGGATCGTCGCCCGAACGGTGAGCCAGTGGCCGTTGCTCGGAGCGATATTGCGAAGAACCCGGGCCTTACCGCCTACTTCAGCGACGAGCAGATCCGGTGCCCCATCGTTGTCGAAGTCGCCGACGGCCAAGCCGCGGAAAACACCGAGTTTACCACACAGGGCCGGATTGGACTGCGAGATGTCGCGGAACATTCCCTTCCCGGTGTTGGCGACAAGTTGGTTGCGTTCTGCGTACTGTTCCCAGAAAGGTGCTGCTTCGTCGGCGTCCCGGTTCCGTGTCACCGCTCCATTCACGAGCGCCAGGTCCGGCCAACCGTCGCGATCAAAGTCGACAAAGGCTGTGCCGAAGCCGGTGCTTCGTGGAACGGTCATCAGGCCCGCGGCCGCAGTTCGGTCCTGGAAGAAACCCCGAGGCCCCTGCTTCCAGAGGGTGTGCGACTCATACACGAGGTGGGTCACGAAAAGGTCCGGCAGACCATCCCCATCCGTGTCCCCCCAGGCAATGCCCATGTTTGCGGGTGAACTGCCGGTGAAGGTGTGGGCCAGACCCCGTGTCATGGCCTCCTCTTTGAACGTCCCGTTACGCTGGTTGAGCCACAGGTGATTGGCCATCATGTCGTTCGCGACATAGATGTCTGGCCAGCCGTCACCGTCGATATCCGCGCACAGGACGCCCAGTCCTTTCCCCCGCGATCCTTCCAGCAGGCCGGCCTTGACCGTCACGTCGGCGAACCTGACGCTACGGCTACCCGGCACGGGACCGAGGTTGCGGTAGAGCCGTGGGGCGGTGCCCTTGAAAACGGAGGGACCGCAGAAATCGCGCTTCCCGCCCCGCCCCGAACACAGGAAGGACGGGTCGTAATCGAGGTAGTTCAAAACGATGAGGTCGAGCCAGCCATCGCGATCGAAATCGAAGAACGCGGCGGACGTTCCCCAGAGTGGGTTGTCGATCTCGCTTTCACGAGTGATTTCGACGAACCGGCCGCCGCCCTGGTTGGCAAATAACCGTGTGGCGCCATATTCGGTCAAAAGGATATCGGGCCGGCCGTCGTTGTCCACATCGCCAACGGCAACGCCCATGCCGTACCCGGCGACATCGAGCCCGCTTCCCGCTGAGACATCGCGGAAAGTTCCATCCCTTTCCTGGTGGAACAGTTGGTTTTTCGCGCCCTGAGGACCGCCGTTGTGGATGAGGTAGATGTCGAGTCGGCCATCACCGTCGAAATCGATCCAGGCACAACCGGACCCCATGATCTGGGGCATGAAGTAATCTGTCGTGCTCGCTCCGCAATCGTGCGTGAACCCGAGACCGACCTTCTCTGTCACATCCTCAAGCCAAGGGGGCTCGGTCGCTGGTTCGGGTGTCGCAACTGGAGACGGAGTGCAACCGAAGACGCCAACCAGCACGAGGAGGGGGAGCGTTCCCGGCCGCATCGTCTGTCCTCGTCGCTGTCAGTTAGTAGTTAGCAGGTTGCAGTTTGCAGTCAGACAAAGCGACCGGTGGAGGGTTGCGTAGCTCCCGTCTGCGACAGCAGTTGAGCACTGATGTCAACCCGAGCGGGAAGCCGAAAAGCCAGGTGGAGCTGAGATTCCCGGCGTAACCCCGGAAAAGTTCGGGGCCATGCCTATCGGGGATCAACCCCCTGCGTTCTCTGGCTGCAAGCTGTCAACTGCTAGCTGTCAACTACCGGCTTATTCCACAGTCCACACATCCTCGGCCTTGAAGAGATCCTCGATCTTGCCCTTCCCCTTCTTCGTGATTGCCTCGGCAACCCGGGAGTTCAGTTGCTCCTCGTAGGTCGGCTTGCGGACCGTCCGGAACACTCCGACCGGTTCCGGGAACGGGTTGACTGCTGTTGGAGAGTCGTCGTGGGCGAACCGGCTGAGCAGGTAGGCGAGGGTCGGTTCCTCGGCCACTTCATCGTGAGTCAGAAGGTCGTCGAGTTGGCAATCCTTCCCGATTGTGACCACCTCCGGCTTGAGCCCATTCAGCCGGATGCCCCGGTTCCGGTCCTTCCCAAACACCATCGGCTTGCCGTGCTCCAGGTACAGGACGTTGTCGGATTTGACGCTCTTCTCGGTTGCGTACTCGAACACCCCGTCGTTAAAGATCTTGCAGTTCTGGTAGATCTCGACGAACGCCGATCCCTTGTGAGCCGCCGCCTTCTGGAGTATGGCGACGAGGTGCTGGGGGTCCACATCGATCGTTCGGGCAACGAAGGTGGCCTCGGCGGCGAGGGCCAGCGAGAGCGGGCGCACGGGCGTCTCGAATGACCCTCCAGGACTCGTTTTCGACGGTGTGCCGATCCGGCTCGCTGGCGAGTACTGGCCCTTTGTCAACCCGTAGATCTCGTTATTGAACAGCAGCACTTTGATGTCCACGTTTCGCCGCAGAGCGTGAACGAGGTGATTCCCGCCAATCGACAGCCCGTCACCATCCCCGGTCACGACCCACACCTGGAGATCCGGGTTGGCCAACCGCAACCCGGTAGCAAACGTCGGTGCCCGACCGTGGATGGTGTGGAAACCGTAAGTGTTCATGTAGTAGGGGAATCGACTGGAGCAGCCGATCCCAGACACGAAGGCGATTTTCTCGCGGGGCACGCCGAGAGTGCCAAGTGCCTTTTTCATCTGGGCCAGGATCGAGTAGTCCCCGCACCCGGGGCACCACCGGACATCCTGGTCGGTTGTCAGATCTTTAGTCGTCAGTGTTGGCAGAGGCGAGGAAGCAGCCATATTGTCCGTGGTAGGGTGGTGAGGTCGTGTGGTTCGCCCCAGCGGGGCGATGAGTGAGAACCCAGACCGTCAGATCTGGGTCGGTGGTGGAGCGAGGTCGCTCTGTCAGGGAACATCAGCGATCCGATGCACGGTTGTGGCTCTCCAACCGTGCCGGAAGAGATCGTCTTCGGTTGCGGCCTGGGCCTCGAACTCCTGGTCAAGGGTGAGAAATCGGGATTACGGATCGCCAACCAAACCGATGTCATGCCAACGCTTTTTCGATAGCGGCCTCGATCTCGGAAACGAGGAATGGGCGACCCTGAATCTTGTTGAGCCCTTCAGCAGGGGCCAGGTACTTCGCCCGGAGCAGCCACGACAGTTGTCCGGAGTTCAGCTCGGGCACCAGGATCTTCTTGAATTTCTTCAGAACGTCACCGGTGTTCTTCGGCATGGGGTTCAGGTGTCGCAGGTGGGCCTGGGCAACCTTCAGCCCCCTGCGCCGGGTCCGCTCGACGGCAGTGGTGATGGAGCCGTAGGTTCCACCCCAACCGATCACGAGGAGGTTCGCGTCGGCGTCGCCGTGGATGGCCAGGTCCGGAATCGTCAGGGCGATATTCTCGATCTTCTGTGCTCGGGTCTTCACCATGTGTTCGTGGTTGGCCGGTTCATAGTTGACATTCCCGGTCACGTCCTGCTTCTCGATACCGCCGATGCGGTGTTCGAGCCCCGGGGTGCCGGGGATAGCCCACGGGCGGGCGAGCAGTTCGTCCCGCCGGTACGGCAGGAATTTCCCGGCCCCGCCGCCCTCGCCCTCGGCCCCGGACTCGTGCCCCGTTCCGGTCCACCCGTCGCTGTTCGGCTGGGTCGCGTTCTTGACCTCCAACCGCGGTAGGTCAGCGATCACGGGAATCTTCCACGGCTCCGACCCGTTGGCGATGTAGCCGTCGGACAGCAGGAATACCGGGCACATGAATCGAGTGGCGATCCGCACGGCCTCGAACGCGATGTCGAAGCAGTCGGAAGGGGTCTGAGCTGCGAGAATGGCGACAGGACACTCGCCGTTTCGTCCGAACATCGCCTGGAGCAGGTCCGCCTGTTCGGTTTTCGTCGGCAGCCCGGTACTCGGCCCACCGCGTTGCACATCCACAATGATCAGCGGGAGTTCGGTCATGACCGCCAGACCGATCCCCTCACTCTTCAAACACACTCCCGGGCCGCTGGTGCCCGTGACTCCGACCGCCCCGCCGTAGCTGGCTCCGATGGCCACTCCGACAGCCGCGATCTCGTCCTCGGCCTGGAAAGTCTTCACACCGTATCGCCGCAGCTCGGCCAGCCCTTCGAGTACGGAGCTTGCTGGGGTGATCGGATAGCTGGCGTAAATGAGTGGCTTGTTCGCCAGTTGCGTGGCAGCGACCAGCCCGAGCACGATCGCTTCGTTCCCGGTGATTTTCCGGTAGGTTCCCGGGGCGATCTTTGCCTTTCCCACCTTGTACTGGACCGGCATCACCTCGACCGTCTCGCCGTAATTATACCCGGCCTTGAGGGACTTGGTGTTCGCCTCCATCGTGGGAAGTTGCTCAGGCTTCTTGAACTTCTCCCGAACCCACCGGAGGGTCGTTTCGAGCGACCGCTCATACATCCAGTAGACCAGCCCGAGGGCGAAGAAGTTCTTGCACCGGTCCTGCTCGCGAGGTGTGAGCCCGCACTCCTTGACAGCTTCACGGGTGAGTTTGGTAACCGGGACGCGGATGATCTTGTAGCCCTTGAGTGAGCCGTCGTCGAGCGGATTCGTCTTGTACGCAGCCTTCTTCAGATCGCTGCTCTCGAAGCCGTCGGTGTTGAGGATCAGGATGCCGCCGGGCTTGAGGTCGCGGAGGTTGGTCTTGAGGGCGGCTGGGTTCATGGCCACAAGCGCGTCGAGGTCGTCCCCGGGGGTGTGGATGTCGGTGGCAGCGAAGTGGACCTGGAACCCGGACACGCCAGCGAGCGTACCGGCCGGAGCACGGATCTCGGCGGGGAAGTCTGGGAAAGTGGCGACATCGTTTCCGGCCAGGGCGGAGGTGTTCGTGAACTGGGTTCCGGCGAGTTGCATCCCGTCACCGGAGTCCCCTGCGAACCGAATCGTGACCGATTCGACCTCTTCAAATCTGTGAGCATGGCCATTGGCTCCCAGCGGAGCGGCAGTTGGAGCGGCCGATCCGGAGGTGCCGTTGTTGGAAATCATGAAACCGTGCCTCGGTCAGCAAAAATGGAGGGTGCCCAAGGAAAGGCTGGTGGGAGTTTCCTGGCTTCCTGTTTCATTATATCGGATGGATCAGACGGGAAGGGAGGGGATTTGCCAGAACTGGCCCGCCTTTCCCGTTGTGCCTCCCAAAACGGCTCCAGACGTCTCCCAGACGATGTCCAGTTGGGGATTCGGGGACGATGAGATCCGGGTGAGACAAGACCGGAATCCGTAGAACGTCGTACGGCAGGGATGTCCAGGGAGGGGACAAGCCTAACCCATTTGGGCATAGGCTTCCCAGGGCTTCCGCCCTGGGCTGAGAACGGCCGCCGCTCTGCGGCTCAAAACCCGGATCTGTGCGGCCGCAGGCCGCACGTTCTTAGCCCCGAACGGGGCGATCGTTCTGAGCCCAGGGCGGAAGCCCTCATCAGTCCCGACAACTT
>PLDW01000152.1 GCA_003136315.1 Gemmataceae bacterium
GCGGGAGATCCGCCTGTCCGGTTCGGAGGGAGGGGGTGCCTAAACCGGCTCTCCCTACCCCTATCCCGAGAAAGTCCGCCCAGGGCTGACACCCTGAGCTATCTACCGCCCCATTCGGGGCTCGGGACACCGGGTTTTCAGGCCCCAAAGGGGCCGTCAGACAGTAGCCCAGGGCGTCAGCCCTGGGGCCGGGCGAGGACTGCCCCTTGAACCCCGACCCCCGGTCGGGGATGATAATGCAGACGACCCCCGCCTTCGCGAGCCCGCCTCATGCGCACTTCCCGCCTTGTCCTCCTCACGTTGTCCGTTGCGCTTCTGTCCGCACCGGTCCGGGCTGCCGAACCGGTGGATGCGGAATTCTTCGAGAAGAAGGTCCGCCCGATCCTCGCTGCTCACTGCACCGGTTGCCACGGAGCGGAGAAACAGAAGGGCGGGCTGCGCCTCGACTCCAAAACCGCCATGCTCAAAGGCGGCGATAACGGCTCCGCGGCGGTGCCGGGCGATGCAGAGAAGAGCCTGCTCGTCCAGATGATTCGTTACGACAGCGACATCAAGATGCCGCCGAAGGGGAAACTTGGTGATGCCGAAATCGCCGTCCTGACCACCTGGGTGAAGGGCGGCGCCCCCTGGCCCGAAACCGCGACCGGCACCCAGGCCCGGTCCGCCAACACCTTCGACCTCGCCGCCCGTGCCAAGGCCCACTGGTCGTTCCAGCCAATCCGTCGCCCCAGTGTGCCGGAAGCCCCCAACCCGCAAATTCCGATCCGCAACCCGATCGATGCCTTCCTGCTCGCCCGGCTCGTGCCTGCCGGACTCACGTTTGCCCCACCGGCCGACAAGCGGGCGCTACTTCGCCGGGTCACTTTCGACCTCACGGGTCTGCCCCCCACCCCAGAGGAGGTCGCAGCATTCCTCAATGATTCCTCGCCGGTTGCCTACGAGAACGTGGTCGACCGCCTTCTCGCGTCGCCACACTACGGGGAGCGCTGGGCCAGGCACTGGCTCGACCTGGCCCGGTTCGCCGAGACGCACGGGCACGAGTTCGACTTCGAGATCCCCGCCGCCTGGCGATACCGCGACTACCTCATCCGCGCATTCAATGCCGACCTTCCCTACGACAAATTCCTCACCGAACACCTCGCCGGAGACCTCCTCCCCAACCCGCGGCGAGCGCCGAAGAGCGGGGAGAACGAGTCCCTGGCCGCGACCGGATTCTGGTGGTTCGGGGAGGCCAAGCACTCGCCGGTTGATTCCCGGTCCGAATACGCTGACCGGGTTGACAACCAGATCGATGTGTTCGGGAAGTCGGTCCTCGGGCTCACCCTCGCCTGTGCCCGGTGTCACGACCACAAGTTCGATCCTGTGAGCACGAAGGACTACTACGCCCTGTTCGGGATTCTCGCGAGTTCCCGCTACAACCGCACGGATCTCACAGACCCGGCCCCGATCGCCCATCGGCTCGATGA
Source organism: Gemmataceae bacterium (assembly GCA_003136315.1). Taxonomy (GTDB): domain Bacteria; phylum Planctomycetota; class Planctomycetia; order Gemmatales; family Gemmataceae; genus Urbifossiella. The sequence continues at coordinate 1,467 of PLDW01000152.1, forward strand.
GCTGAAGGCCGCCCGGGCGAACCTCGTGACCGCACTCGCCGGCCGAGCGGAAGTGCCCGTCATGGCGAGTGAGGACCGGCGGCCCGAGATCCCGCGTCGGCACGGGGAACAGTGGCGGGCAAAGGCGGTTCCGTTTGAGCGGTTCGAGGGCGACTGGCGCGCCCGCTGGGATGCCGACGGGCTCGCCTTCCGGCCGGAAGCCGGAGCCGGGTTCCCGCACAGCGGGCGGGAGTCGAAGCGGCTCACCGGGGCCTTGCGATCGCCCACGTTCGTTATCGACCAGCCGTATCTGGCCGTCCGGGCAGCCGGCCGGGACGGTAAAGCGAGAGTCATCCTGAATGGGTTACAGCTTATCCAGAACCCGATCTATGGTGGACTGGCCCACTCCGTGAATCACGGTGAGGATCTCCGCTGGGTGGTGTTCGACCTCCGAATGTGGAAGGGCCAGCCGGCCTATCTGGAACTGCTCGACGAGGGTGCCGGCTACGTGGCAGTGGCCGAAGCCTGGTTCGGCGACACCCCACCCCCCGCCGACCCGGTCGAGAGAGTTCTGCCCCCGCCGAACGGTCTGCCGCCGGGGGTCAAACTCACTGCCGATGCCCAGAAACTCGCCGACCGAATCCGCGATCTCGAAGCCAGCCTCCCCGACGCCCACACTGCCCCGACGATGCGAGACGGGACCGGGCGGAACGAGAGGGTCTTTATACGTGGGAACCACAAGACTCCGGGGGCCGAAGCCCCTCGGGCGTTCCTGGAGGCGTTCGGCGGTCGACCGTTCACATCCTCCGGTAGCGGTCGGCTCGAACTGGCCCGAGCGGTGACCGATCCGGCCAACCCGCTTGTCGCCCGGGTGATGGTGAACCGGCTCTGGAAGCACCACTTCGGGGAAGGGATCGTCCGCACCCCGGACGATTTCGGCTACCAGGGCCAGCGGCCGACCCATCCGGAACTGCTCGACTGGCTGGCCAGCGAATTCGTTGCTCACGGCTGGTCGATCAAGCACATGCACCGGCTCCTCGTCCTCTCCACAGCCTATCGCCAGGCGAGCCGGGCCACCCCGGACCAAACCGCCGCTGCGATCACTGCCGACCCACTCAACAAACTCCTCCACCGGCAGAACGTCCGACGCCTGGAGGCCGAAGCGATTCGGGATGCGATGCTGGTTGTCTCAGGTCGGCTCGACCGGACGATGGAAGGACCGGGGGTGTTGCCGTACCTGACCGAGCATCAGGTTGGCCGCGGAAAGCCACCCTCCGGACCACTCGATGGGAATGGCCGTCGGAGCATCTACCTTCAGGTTCGGCGGAATTTCCTCAACCCGATGTTCGTGGCATTCGACTATCCCACTCCGTTCACGGCGATCGGTCGGCGGAGCGTATCGAATGTCCCGGCCCAGGCGCTGGTGATGATGAACAACCCATTCGTTCTCCAGCAGGCCGGGTTGTGGGCCAAGCAGACACTGGCACAGCCGAAGCGTTCGGCTGAGCAACGGGTCCAGGGGATGTACGAGGCCGCGTTCGGCCGACCGCCATCGGAAAGCGACATCGCCACTGCGACCGCATTCGTGGCCGAAGCGTCGAAGGAGTATGGATCGCCGGACCACCCGAAAGCGTGGACCGACCTCGCCCATGTCCTCTTCAACGCCAAGGAGTTTGTCTTCGTGGAATGATGACGGAGGGGTTGCCTGTGGATGCAAACGAGCAATTACGGATGGCCCGCCAACTCATCTGGCAGAAGCTCGGGATTGCAGGGCCGAAAGCCGCGCCCCCGGAACCGCTTGTCCGCATCCTGATGAAACATGCGTTTGGGGGGGATGTGGCGTTCGGACTTCGTAGAGTCGCGGGGCAAGCCTGGCTTGAAGCGGCCTGGTGCCCCAGCACGCGACCATTCGAGGTTTGGGAGATGTGCGTCGACGGTGATCCCCCCGATGACTGGACACTTCCGCCCCTCAGTGATTCATGGGGGGAGGTGACCGAACTCCAGAAGTTGTCAGAGGACGAATGGTGGGGCTACTGGGTTCGGGCGTGTGTCCTTCAGGAACCTCCGGCCGATCGCTTCGGCCCAAGGGGTGTCGATGGATACTCGGTCGAGGTGGAAGTCTGGGACGGGCCGGAGGTCCGCGAACTGTCCGCGCATCAGCCGAACCACCGTAGGCATCCGGGCTGGGAACCGCTGTTCCGGGATCTTTGCCGACGGACCCGCGAACGGACAACCTTTCCAATCCTGGTCGATCGACTCGCAACGATCGAGAGATCCTTCCGCCTCCCAACCCCGGGAGACGACCGCCCGCCAGGGAACCGCCGGACCCGGAGGGCGATGCGGTTCGGCCAGAGTCCGTCTGACGGTGCGGCTGATCCGGGCGGATGAGCGATGAGCGGCGAAAACAACGACCGTGATTGCTCGGCCAGTTCGGGCCGGGTAGACTCCTCCAACAGCTCCGAAGGGAAGGGATGTCACCAATCATCACTGCACCGGTCCACCCCATGCTACTCACTGCCGAGGAGTACGCTGCCCTCCCGGACGATGGCAGGATGACCGAATTGGTTCAGGGGAGGATCATCGAGATGCCGCCCGCCTCCTTCCGCCACGGGGTTCTCTGCAACCGGGTGGGCCGACTGCTCGGGAACTTTGTCGAGGATCGGAAACTCGGCTGGGTCATCAACAACGACGCGGGAGTGATCACTCAACGTGGACCGGACACCGTCCGGGGGCCGGATGTTGCGTATTTCAGCTTCGCGAAAGTGCCGAAGGATCAGTCGCTGGAGGGATATCCCTCGGTCCCTCCGGAACTGGTGTTCGAGGTCCGTTCACCCTCGGACCGGTGGGCCGCGATCACGGCCAAGGTCGGGGAGTATCTGACCGCAGGAGTGCTGGTGGTGTGCGTACTCGATCCGGAAACCGAATCGATGATGGTGTACCCGGCAAACGCGATTGCCCGGCGATTGACGGCTGACGACGAGTTGACCCTTCAGGAAGTCCTTCCGGACTTCAGGGTTGCTGTCCGCCAGTTCTTCGAGTGACTGCCCGCGATTTCGTACTTGGGGAACGCGGGCCCGATCTGCTCCAGGTTATTCGTGACGGCGTTGCCCATCTCACCCAGGGCAACGCCCTGGGCTGAGAGATCTCAGCCTTTCAGGCTGAATACCCACCGACGTAAAGGCTATTGTCCGATCTTCTTCACCCTGAAAGGGTGAGATCTCTCAGCCCAGGGCAACGCCCTGGGTATGATTGTTTGTAAGTTTTCACCCTGAAAGGGTAAGATCTCTCAGCCCAAGGCAATGTCCACAGTTCACTTGGGTGGGAGCGGGATCAGGAATACCAGATCGTCGCCCCCGTTCGGGTTGCCCGGGACGAGCGGGAGGCTCCGCCCACCCTCGTCCAGTTGGTTCGGGCCAACACTCCAGACGCGGGCCTGTCCGGGCCTGCCTGCGGTCACGACCGGGGGAGGCAGGGGCGCGGTTAGCCTCGTCGAATCCAAGGGGATGGGCGGCTTGAAGACAATCCCGTCGGGTCCGGCGACCTCGTACCGAAACGGTTGCCCGTCGTAGGGATCGAGGGGGATCGCTGTCAGATAGCCAGCGGTGACCACCGCACCCAGGTCGGGCGGGACTACCCCTTTTTCCGCCTGGTACAATCGGACCGCCAGTTTCAAGGCAAGTCCCCGCCGACACGCTCGCTGATGCCGGTCCAGTTCCGTGAGTTCCTCGGGGCGCGTGTTCGCTCGGGTCATCCGCCCCCCGGGCCGGCCACGGGCCAGGCTTTTGTACTTCGGCCCCCCACCGTCTTCCAACCCAAGCCCGACCAGTCGCCGGGTTCGCTCACGCTCCCACGGGACACTCCAGGCGAACGCGACCAGATCGGCCACAGACGTGGCAACCACCTTGTCCTCTCCGAGGGGGGTCAGTTGGTCCGGGAGCCACTGGCTGGGGGCTTTCGACTGTTCCCGCAAGACATATCGTTCCGTCAGCAGGTGGGGAGTTGGGTCGAACGGAATGCCCAGATCGACCGGCGGGATCTCGGCGGGAGCGACCCGGCCGTCTGGGAGCAGCCGAGTGGGGAGAGCCCGATCGTCCTCCAGGATCAAAGCGAGTGCTTCGCGGAGGAGATCGGGTCGGCCAACCAGATCCTGGAGCCATCGGTCGGTTGCACGAAAGGCGGATCTGGTAACCTCGGTTCCGACATAGAATGCGATGACAGTCGACCCGTTACGCATGCTCCGGCCGAGCGCCAGGGTCGTCTGAAGCGAGATGAGAAACGCAGCCGGGTCGTGCTCGGCCTGTCTTCGCAGCCCTTGAGCCAGGATCACGATCGCCATCCGCCGGCCGTTTTCCAGAGTCATTCTCCCAGTCGACAGACTCAAAATCAGCGGGTGCTCGAATAGCCCGGTCGGCTGGTGGGCCGCGGAGATGGCCGCCTGGTGCCAGATCACCTCCTGCCGGACCCCCGGTTGGGCGTCTGAATAGATCTGTGTTAGCCAGGCGAACACGTCCTGGGTACGTTTCGGGTCCAGGGCATCCCCAACAAACCCCATATCCAAGACCCGTTCAGTCAGCTCCTCCATTCGGGTCCGGTTGCCCGTGCCGAACCGCTCGGTTCCCCCCCCCAAACCGCTCGTTCCGGCTGCCTGAGCGAAGTGTTCGGCGGCTGTCCGGAATTCCCGCCCACCTGTGTTGTTTTCGACCGGGATCAGGCCCGTCGTGACGTATTCGACATCGCGATCCCCGCTGTTATCGTCTGGCACCTCGATCCACCGGTATCCGATACCGGCTACCATGACCAGAATCGCCAACCCCACACCGCCCACGAGAAAGGTCACCGGAGTGCGAGCGATCAGCCGGTCGGCTGCCCACGCCCGCAGGATCAGTCGGGCAGTCATGAGGATCACCACGAGGGGAAGCCACAACTGCCAGTGCCACACCCCCCCGCCAAGAAGAGACGGCAGCCAGAGCCCCGCGGCTGTCCCACCGACCAGTCCGGCCACCCCGGCCGCCACCACCACCTTGCGGAACAGGAGTCCGCAGAGATGACCGACTGCAAATCCGTAGCCCACCGGGACGAACAGGTATTTCCACCCCTCCGTTCCGAGTTGCTGCTCTTCAAACAGACGCGACTGGAACAGAACCGCCAGCGCGCTCTCCCCCTGAATCACTCCGGGTGATATTGTTGCGCGGAGGATCGAAGGTAACGTGAGAAGGAACGTGAGCCATAGAGCAAAGCCAATGTGGACGACAACCTTGACTGCCCAGACCCGCCCGACCGGGAGTCGCTGCTCCCCCCAGAACCGGGCGGTTCCGCTGGACTGCTCATCCGCGAACATGGTCACGCCAGCGAACAGCCCCGCGGCCAGGGCAAACATGGGCCAGACCAGCACCGGTTGGAGGGTGGGACTGAGCAGACTGGCGCCAAAGACGATGGCAAATCCAGAGAGGATGACGCCTGGGCGAATGAGTTGGTGCGTGGCGAGCCAGAGGAGGGCCTTCACCCCCGCCTGAGACGGAACCGGCAAGACATAATCTGGGGGCGCGGCGTCGGGTGCGGCCTTGTCCTGGGGTATTGGTCGAACGACCGGCCGAACCCTGGCCGCCGTGCCATCGGCTCTGCGAGCCCGATCAGGCCGGGTGAATGCAAGGACCGACCCGACTAGGGGAGTGGTGAACATCAAACCGAGAAATAGCAGCGCGCCCTCGGGTCGCGGGATGAGTGTCCTGGGGTGGTGGAAAAACAGCATGATCGGAACGAGGAAGACGACCGCTGCCACGGAGGCTGCCGGGATCGCGACCCCGACGGATCCAAGCGTGGTGCGGGCCAGAGTTGACCCGTACATTCCCCAGCAGAATGCCAGAAAGGAGTAGATAATCACTGCGAGTGCCCACCCCACCGTCCCGACCAATCCCAGGCCGACGGCAACTCCCAGCACGGCACCGACCTGAATGACGACCAGGGCCGACCCCGCGATCACCTTGGCCCGCCATAACTGCCACCGGGACACCGGCAGGGATTCCAAAAATCCCATTGTCCCGGCTTCCCGCTCGGCGGCAAAAAGAGAGCCGCCGCAGACCATCCCGGCAGTCACCGCGAGCAACAGCGTGCCCAGGAGCCCAGCGCCGAGGAAGTGGATCACATCCCCCGGTCCCAGTGCGGCGGTCGATGGTGCCGCAGCCTCACCGAGTTCGGCGGCGACAGCGGCAAGGAGACCGGAGCCGAGAACGAGCAGGCTCAAACCGACCATCGCCTGTTCCCGGAATTCTTTCCAGACGATCGCTCGGATCACACCCGTCCTCCCGAACCTACACCTGGCCGACGTTGCGGTGCCCCGGGCATGGTTCTGTCCCGAGCCCCGAACCTCAACCAAACCACACCCCCATTGTCCGGAAAACAAGGCATCCCACAAGTCCCAGGGCGCGCCACTCTGGCCCCTGATACATGAACCCGGTCGCCTTATGGCAGCACTGCGGTTGCAAAGGGACAGAATACGACTAATATCCCAAAGCCCTGCCGTTACCGGGAAGGCCCAGAACACAGACAGATTCCGGGAAGCACAGCACTCTCGACAGCCAGTGAACGGAAATGTCGCAAAAGAGTGGCCTGTTGTGTGCATTCTCAACATGCTTCTTCACCAAGGGGTATCCACATGATCCTGACATCGCTGGTCGGGCGAATCCGATGGTGTTTCGCCCTCAATCTGGCGACGATGTTCCTGTGTGTTGCCGTCGGGCGTGCCGATGACCCGAAACCTGCACGGCCGAGCACGGAGGGGAGGCCAGTCTACCTCGTGAACGGGACTGCTGTGATTTTTCCCAAGGGCGTTGAGAAACCCACTGAAGGCTATAAAGGGGCTCTTGGTGTCGTTCCGCTCGCGGTGATCAAGATCGACGACAAGATCGTGGGAGAGGTCTATTCTGCTGCACTGGAGGGAAGTTCCGTTGAGGAAGCCAAAGGTATGGCCGCTTCTGCCGACACGAGCGACAAAATCGAGCTGAAGAAGAAAGCGACTCTGAAACTCAATGGGAGAGACTTTGAAACGGTCACACTGAAGATGAACCTGAAAAGCAGCCTTGGTACTCCGTGGATCGTTCACTCCGTGTACATCCCGCGAGGAAAGGCGTCGGCGACATTCAAACTGGTCGTGAGTGAAGAGCAATTCAAAACGCTGTTGCCGTATCTGGAGACGATGTTATCCCTGGATAAGTTTGACACGAAACGCAAATGATCGTAGTAAGTCGAGTCGGTCTGAGCACCTCCGACAGTTTGCCGATCATTCGCAGCCAGTCGGCTGCGCCGGGTGCCATGCCCACGGCTTTGCGTGGGCATGAAGGCAACCTCCGTGCAGATCGAGGACATGCACAATAATCCCTGTAAGTCCGTGGTTGTGTGCGAAGGCGGAGGACTGAATTTGGTCAATGGCGCGGATGACTCGGCAACCCGTTTTGGGCCGCTGCGGATCGATCGGGAATCGCTGCCACTGCCTGGGAACTTCCTAATTTGTCGTTGTGCTTTCATGCCCACGCAAAGCCGTGGGCATGGCACCCGGCGCACCGAGGGCATAACTACAGCCCGCTCCGAGCGAGTTGGCTGGGTTGTGGAGATACGACGAGCTGTGGTGAATAATCCGGGTTAGACAAGGCGAACCCGTCCCAAACGTCGCGTTCGTCGTATTCGATAGGGTCTTTTGCCAAAAAGCGAGCACCTTGTCTAACCGCTTCGCGGTAAAAAGGGCAGGCAACCGTCTACCCAGGGTGCGCGAAGCGCGACCCTGGGCTTTGTTATTCAACCTCTTCGAGGTAAAGACAAACTGACCTTAACGGAATCGACGTTATCACTGGTCAGCCCCCCGTCAATGCTTGTGCTCGTGGCCGCCCTGGAAGAGCTTGTGCTTCGGTTCTGCACCGGAGCGCACGTAGGCGAGCAGGTCGAGGATCTCGTCCTTGGTCATCTTGTCGAGGAGCCCCTTCGGCATGATCGAGGTCATCGATTTTCGCCGCGTTTCGATGTCCCCCACCTTGATCTCCAGTGGTTTCGCGCTGGCCACCGGGTTCTCGATCAACTTCACTACACCGTTCTTCTCCTCCACGATCATTCCTGTCACGGTCTTCTCGCTTGTTAGCGTGAGCGTGTACGAAGCGTACTTGTCATCGATTTTCAGCGAAGGATCGAGGATGTGCTTGAGCACGTCCGTGGTGTTGCCAACCGTCTTCGGATCGAGTTTGGTCAGGTCCGGCCCGAAGTCGATTCCCTGTCCACCAAACTTGTGGCAGGCGATGCAGGTTCCGACCGTGAACATCTGCTTCCCGTTGGCGAAACTCCGCCCGCCATGCTCATCCATCTCCGCCACTGTCGCGGCCAGTTCCTCCAGTTTCCACTCCGTCCGCGGACGGTTGAACTTGAGCAGGTCGTCCTTCACCGGAAGAGGGGTTTTGGCGAGATACCCGGTCGGGTCGGCCAGGTATTCGTCGAGATCAGGGACAACGTAGAGCGCACCGTACATTCGTCGCCAGTGGCCCGGATAGGTGCAGACGTAGGGGTAGATCCCCGGGGCGGACGGTGCCTGGAACCGCAGTTGCTGGGTGGTCTGCGGGGGGAGCAACCGGCTCGCCAGCAGGATCTTTCTTGATGGTGGGACGTAGTTTCTTTCCGCCGCCCCCGGCTGAGTCGCGAACGCCTCGCCCGCGTTCCCCACTTCCTCCAGCGCTCCGGGTTGGAGGATGACGAAGTTGTGCGGCATGATGTCCGTGTTCTCGAACACGAACTCGACCGGCTTCCCGGCCTGGACCGTGAGTCGATCCTTGTCGAAAAGCATCTGGTCGGTGAGTGTCCCGACCCGAAGCACCCGAACACCGATCTCTCCGAGATCCTTCCGGGCCTTCCTGGCGTCGGCCGGGGGGAGCAAGTTCGCGAGCCCCTCGCCGAGTTGCATCGCATCCAGGGCGGGCGGTCCGGTTCGGTCAGCGACTGGCAATCCGCGGATGTATCCCATCACCGCGGCCAGAAGCGGGGCCGCTTGCTCCTTCGGCCATTCCTTCGCCGGGATGCGGAGCAATGCCTGGATGGCGGGTTGCCGCTCGGCGTCGTTGGTCACGAATGTCGCAATGGCCTTGAACGCGTCGGCTTCCTTGCCGCGGACTCCCGTAAGGGCGATCATCGCCGAACGGCGGACGACCCGCTCCGGCGATGCCGAGCCCACCGCGATCTCGGCCTTCACCTTCGGGGTCGGGTTCTTCACTTTCTGGAACACCGTCCGCCGGTTAGTATCCAGCACCCGGACGACAAAATTGTTCAGCCGACTCCCGAGGTTGCCGTCGGTTCGGTTGTAGACGATCACGCGTTCGAGAGGGAATTCCGATCCGAGATCGACCTCCCACCACGGGTCGTCGGTCCCTTCCTGGGTGTGCGTCTGGCCGCCGTCGCCGTAGGTGCCGCTGGTGTTCCCATCGACTCCGCGATCAGCGGTGCCCCCGTGGGCGGTACTGCTCTGCGTCGCTTTCTTGTGGAGGGCGACATTCTTCCCGTCGCTGATCACTTCAACTTCCGCCAGTGTCAGCGTTCGCTGCTTGCCCGGTAGTTCGATCCGGACGTACCGGCCCTTGACGGTCTTCCCCTCCCCGACCGTCTTCGCGAGGTCCGGTGGGAGGCCGCCCAGGAGAGCTTCGACTTTCGGGTAGAGCGCGGCCCGCTGGCCCGGATCGCGAACAAGCGGCACAGCCGCCACCAGATCCTGAATCGCTCCAACAGACTTGGTGCCGAGCGCCCACGCGGCGTCGGCTGAGCCATCCGCAGCCACAAGGGCCACGAAGCCGAGTTGCCGGGTGATGGGAGAGCGCCCGGCGGTGGCCAGTCGCTCCAGTTCAGGCCGGACGGCTGCGAGTTCCCCCGACGGACGGCTGGTGAGCAACCGGATCAGATCGAACGCGACACTCTGTTCGGTCCCGGTCGAGGCGTCGTGGGTGTTGATCGCCGCCACCAGCACAGCCGGTTCCGGCTTCCCCTCCTGCTTCGCCAGACCGGTGAGAGCCTCGCGGCGGAACTCGTCGCGGACACCCGGCCGGAACAGGAGTTCCAGATACACCCCCAGGGTCCGATCCATCTTCAACAGATCGTCCGTGGCCACAGCCTTGAGGAAGTACCGCGCTCCGGCCGCGGTGGTAAACTTGATCGGTCGCTTTTCGGTGAGTGCCTTCTTCATGATCGGGTCGAGAGCCCGCATCGTCTCACCGATCAAGTGAGTGATGTACAAATCCATCGGATGATCCTGGGCGATGAACACGACCTCCGCCGCTTCAGGGATGGTGAAGAAACTGGCCGCCCAGACGGCCATCAGCCGGACACGGGGGTACTCGTCGGCCGCCGCGATCTTGAGGAGGTCCAGTGCATTCGACACCCGGTCGCGCTGGTAGCACAGCACGCGTACCGCAGCGGCCCTGGCCCGTCCATCAGGCGATTTCAGGACTCGCTCCAGGGCCGCGGGGTCAACGATGTTGTGGTATTGCCGCACCCAGAGCCCTTCGAGTCGGTGGTGCTCGATGTCGGGGTCGGTCGGATCGAGTTTGCTTTCCCAGTCCCGGAGTGCTGCCATCACTTCTTCGGTCTTCCGTGCGCCCAGCTCGATCTTCGCCCGGTAGCGCACCTTGTCGTTGGAATCCTTGAGCCGATCCAGCAAGACCGGAATGGGTTCACCGGCAATCTTCGGCGGGGCTGTGAGTGCCCTGCCATCGTAGGTTACTTTGTAGATTCGCCCGTGTTGTCGGTCCCGGCTCGGATCGCGCAGGTTGTGCTGCATGTGGCCGATGATCGGGTTCTGCCAGTCGATGAAGTAGATGGCTCCATCTGGCCCGGTCTTGGCATCCACCGGGCGAAAGTTGGGGTCGGTGCTGGAGACGATCGGCTCCAACTCCTGCCCACCAAGGCTCGCCCCGACATCGAGTAACTTGTAGCGCAGAATGCCCTGGAACCCGATGCAGTTGGTCACGAGCAGGTTGCCCTCGAAATCGTCGGGGAAGTGACGGCTGGAGAGGATCTCCATCCCCCCACACGGGCGGGTCCGCTGCTGGTACACGGTAGGCGGACCTTTGTGCTTGTCCGGGAAATCCAGGTGCCCGGAGAAGAGCGGAGCGTGGTACGGGACCGCCCCGGTCCCATCGACAACGATGTCCTGGCCCCACCGGTCGAATACGTGTCCGTGCGGATTGGCGAATCCATAAGTGACGTAAATGTCGAACTTCTGCGTGCGCGGTTCGTAGCGGAAGACCGACCCGTTCGCCACTCGCTTGGGTGGGCCGTAGGGATCTTCAACCTGGGTGTGGTGGAAGGTGCCCTCCTGGAAGTAGAGAGCACCACCCGGATCGAGGACGAAACTGTTGGCGGTGTGGTGGGTGTCGGCGGTATCGAGCCCGTGGATGATCTTGCGGCGAACATCGGCCTTGCCGTCTCCATCGGTATCCTTGAGGAAGAGCAAGTCCGGGGCCTGGGCGACAATCACCCCACCGTCGTAGAACTCGAATCCGGTCGGGTTGTGGAGCCCGTCGGCGAAGACGGTCATCTTGTCTGCCTTGCCGTCGCCATCGGTGTCCTCGAACACGAGAAGCTTGTCGTTCATCGGTTCGGTTGGCTTCCAGTGCGGGTAGCTCGGCCACACTGCCACCCACAGCCGCCCGGCCGGGTCGAAGGCCATCTGCACCGGCTTGGCCAACTCCGGGAACATCGACTCATCCGCAAACAGCGTGACCTTCATCCCCTTGCCGACGGTCATCGCCCGGATGCCCTCCTCGCCGGAAAGGAACAGGTGAGTCCCGTTCGGCCCCTTCCCGGGCTTGTTCGTAGTGACTGGGATGAACGGTGGAAGGTTCGTGTCCTCGGCCTTGACCGGCTGACCCCTGGCAATGGACCAGATCACCTTGTCGCGGTTCCGCACGATCTGATCGATAACCTCCAGTTCCCTCTGGACGACCTCGTAATTGGACTGTCGCCCCACAAACTGGAGCCACGCCCGCCCACCGAACGTGGAGTACCCGTCGGTTGCCCGATATCGCTGGAACCAGTAGTGGTTCTTGTCGAGCACTGCGGCCCGAATCCGATCGACCAGGCCCACCGGCGCGGCCAGTCGGGTCTGGAAAAGGTGGAGGTCGATGAGATCTGCCAGTTGCCGATTGCCTTCTGCCGTGAGGTGGACTCCATTGATCGTCAGTGGCTCTTTCGCGACGCTATAGAGTTGACTCATCGGGTGGAAGAGATCCACGAACGGCACGTCGTTCTCTTTGGCCACCTTCTCGATTGCCTTCGTGTAGAGTTGCAGGTTGCGGTTCTGCTCCTCGCCGGTCGGAATGTTGGGCGAGTGGTGATTCTCGAAGGCGATGGGGCTGAACAGAACCAGCCGGGGAGCCGATTTTCCGTTGTACTTCTGGCTCCGGGCATGTTTGATGAACGCCGTGAGGTCTTCCTGGAACTTGGGTAGCCCGGCCTCGCCCGCGTAGGATTCGTTGTACCCGAAGAAGGCAAAAATCACGTCTGCATTCGTCCCGACATTCTCAAATCGATTCGGCTTGACCGCGCTTTTGTCAGCAACGGCTCCGGGGTTCGGGATCGGGGCGGACGCACCCAGCCACTGATCAGCCGATCCGAAATCCTGCGATCGGAGCCGCTTGCGGAACTCGGGCCGGTCGGTGTAGCCACCGACCTCATCAGCCGAGAAGCCCAGGTTTCGGATCGTCAGGTCGTGTTCCGGGAAGCGAGCGTGGAGATAGGCTTCGAGCCATCCATCATGCTGCATCCGCTCCGCAAGGGTATTCCCGATGATGCAGACGTGATCGCCCTTTTCGAGTGTGAAGGCGGGGGGTTGCGCTGCAATCGCGACGGCCGGTCCGGATGGTCCCGGAACGGGGAACGCCCACGCGAATAACGCGGCAGCGGCCACAAGGATCAGCAGCAGTTTGAAGGGGAGGTGACATCGGCAGCGTCCGCCAGACATGAGGTAACTCCGCGGGAGGGTTGCGTTCGGTGGGTGCAGATTGTTGTACCAGATCGGAACGGGTGGGTCAGTGGGGTCTCCGGGGCATCAGGATATGGCTCCGGATCACTTCCCGAATCCGTTAGGGTGGAACCCGCACCGTACTGCTGCATTCATGCCCACTCAAAGCAGTGGGCATGGCACCCGGCGAGCGGCAGAAGGAAATCTCCCACTATCATGGGCAGCAGTTGGTCTGTGTTTTCGCCCCGAAGGGNNAATAGCCCAGGGTGGAGCCGGTTGCCGGCGAAACCCTGGGAAGCTGGGAGATTTCCACTTATACAGGAACCCGCGGAGCTGTCGCATCTCCGAGAAGACGGTTAGACATGCTAATGGGAGGGCGAGGCTCCTGNNCCCGTTAGACCGATGCTTGCTCTGGGAATGAGACAACCTCTGCGGGTTCTTTATTAGCCCTGGCCGGTCTGCGGGAGTAAAGCGAAGAGGTCCGAGAGCTCTCGTTTGTATTTCTTCCATCGAGCGACGGAGGTGCTGTAAATTGGCTGGCGGACCTGGGTCACGCTCGCAGTTCGGACCGTCCGCTTATTCTGGTGGAACTCCAGGCACGATGGGTGCCACTCCAGTCCGCACGCCTGCACCAGACGACGCGCAACCGCTTCCAGGTCGGCCACGGTCTCCTCGTAATGGACCTGATGGATTGTCACCGGGCACACGGCTTGCCAGTGACCCATCAGCCGATGGTAAGCCCGAAAACGAGACGTGATCGAGTTGATGTCGCTGGTCCAGCGGAGGGTCCGGAAATCGGTCATCCAGCATGACAGGGCGATGTCGCGCAGATCTCGGCAACAGTGAATGAGGACAGCGTTCGGGAACATGCTGGCGATCCAGCCAAGATACAGGTAATTTTCCGGCATCTTGTCCACCACCCGCTCGGCCCGATCCGGGGCCAGTCGGCGCAGTTGATCGAGGTGCTGGTCGGCGAGGCGGTGGATCATCGCGGGGTCCAGATGTGTCAGACTGCGCAGTGGCGGGTCCGTCCGCCCCAGACTGGCTGGGATCGATTCAAATCCTCGGCGGGCCGTGGCGAGTTCTCCCGCCCCGTGAACCGCGGGATGGCTGGCCAGAATTTGCTCGACCAGGGTGGTGCCGGATCGGGGCAAGCCGACAACGAACACAGGCCGACGGCTCGGCGAGCCAGCCCCAGCAGTCCGGGCGAACCACGCGGGTCCGAAGCCATCGATCAACCCCTCGACAAATCGGTCGTGCTCGGCCGGGTCGTAGCCCCGCATCCGCCGACGGTCCACAGTCAGGCTCAGGGCGTTCGCCTGACGGAGGCAGTCCGCTGCCTGGGGGGCATCGCCCCGGGCGTCCGCAACGTGGGCCAGGGCGAAGAGCAGACGGGCGCGGGGGCTCTCGTCCAGTTGGGGGTTCGCCAAACACGCATTGATCGCAGCGAGGTCCGCGTCTGGGAGTTTCCCACGCAGTAAGGTCGCCAGCCGAGAGTGGGCGAGGGCGTAGGACGGCTGCAATCGGATGGCTTCACGATAGGCTGCCTCAGCCGCAGCCAGATCCCCGTGCTCCTCGTGCAATACCCCGGTGTTCAGGTGAGCCGGAGCCAGATCAGGCTGGAGCTTCAGCGCTGTTCTGTAGCAATCGCCTGCCTCCGACAGGCGGCCCTCTTCCTGCAAAGCCCACCCCAGCGCATTGCGGGCCGCAGCCCGCCGCGGGTCGAGGGCAAGGGTCCGCTCCCAGCAGGTGATCGCAGCGGGGAAATCGTCTGTCTCCCAGTGGAGGTCAGCGAGTTCATCCCAGAAGGCGGGGTTCTCGGGGTCGAGTTCGACCGCGGTCTTCAGCCAAATCGTGGCCTCCCCGGGCCGACCTTCCGCGCGCAACAAGCGGCCAAGGTTGGCATGGGGTACCGCGCGGTCCGGGGCGAGCCGGATCGCCTCCAGATACCCCGACCGCGCCTCTCGGAATCGTCCCAGTGCCCACAACACATTGGCGAGGTCGGTGTGCGGGTCGGCCGCACTTGGTTGAAGTCGCACGGCGGCCTCATTGTGTGGCAGGGCCTCCTCCGCCCGACCGCGGGCGAGGAGCGATCGTCCCAGGTTCGCCCGCCCGGGTGCGAAATCGGGGGCCAGACTGACCGCCTGGCGGAAGTGGTCGAGAGCCTCATCGGACTGGTCAAGCGACAAAAGGGCAACCCCGAGGTTATTGTGAGCCGCAGCAAAGTCTGGCCGCTGCTCGATGGCCTGCCGGAAGGCATCGACAGCTTCGCTCAGGCGGCGGAGGTCCATGAGGGCCAGCCCGAGGGTGTTGAAACCGGCGGGATTGTGCGTACGGAGGCGAAGGGCTGTCCGACAGCAACCGACTGCGCGCTGACCCTGGCCGCTGACCCGGTATGCCTCGGCCAGATCGAGGTGGAAGTCGGAAACGTTCGGGCGTGCGACAACAGCCCGACCGATCCACTCCACCGCCTCCTGAGCCGCGCCCTCCTGAAGCCGTAAAACCCCAAGCAGGTGTGCCGCTTCCGGGTGGTCTGGATCGGTGGCCAGAATCCGCTGACACATCTGGGCCGCAGCGGGGGAGTTTCCGCCACGGAACAGTTGCAGTGCGGTCGCGAACGGGGTTTGCATGGCGGAACGACTCACGGGGGAAAGGCCACTCTGCTGACCGACGCGATGGAAACTCGCTCTCCGGGTCCATTTTGCCACAAACTGGCCAGATCGCCCAAGAGCCGATTCAGAATGGCCCGCATATGGCACAGCGCGGCAGAGCCGCAACGGCATCAACGATTGTGTATGGACACAAGCCTGACGCGCCAGCGAAGGGAATGCTCTCCTTCGCTAGCGCGTCAGGCTTGTGATAATCAGAATGCTCTCCTTCGCTAGCGCTTCAGGCTTGTGAAAAAAGCAACCTCATACGGATGAAGAGAAGCGGTCGGGACACAAGCCTGAATCGCCCGTGTATAAATCTGTGGCTGAGATCTTCACCACCAACTCCTACCTCTGATCGCGGGCATCCGTTCCTCTTTCGCACGCCTAACATCAGCGAGCAGCAATTTCTTTTCTCAGTCCGCCAGCCGTCTGGCACCGCGCGGATCTTGCCCCACCTTCCCGGGAAGATACCCTAACTTCTGAGCCCGCTCTCTCATCCGTCGGGCCGGGACCACCTCCCACGGCCGCTTCGTTGTTCCAGGAACCCCTATGGCCAGCCTGACGATCCGCCATGATCCATGCCAGTTCGATTTCCTCTCCCTTGGAGCCCTCGTCCACCGGCTCGACCCCGGTGTTGTCCCGTTCCGCAAGGCCCGGACCTTCGACGTTCATGTATCCGGTGGGGAATACAACGTCGCGGCCAACCTGTCCGATTGCTTCGGCCTGCGGACTGGAGTGGCAACGGCGATGGTCCGATACGGGATCGGGGAACTCGTCCAGGGCCGGGTCCGGGAGGCCGGTGTCGTTCCGTTCTACCGCTGGTTCGACCACGACGGGGTTCGCGGACCAAACATCGCCACGGTTTACAGTGACCTTGGGTACGGGGTCCGTGCGCCGGTCGTGTTTTACAACCGCGCAAACGAGGCCGCCGGCCAGCTCAAGCCCGGGGATTTCGACTGGAAAACAATCCTGGCGGGCGGGATTCGGTGGTTCCACTCCGGCGGGATCTTCGCAGCGCTTTCCGAGACGACCCCGGAACTGATCATCGAAGGGATGAAGGCGGCCAAGGCCCAGGGAGCGGTGGTGTCGTTCGACCTGAACTATCGGGCGAAGCTGTGGCAAGCGGCCGGCGGTGACCACCGGGCGGTCGCGACCCTGCGGCGGATTGTCGAGCACGTCGATTGCTTGTTCGGGAACGAAGAGGACATGCAGAAGGGGCTTGGGGTGAAAGGGCCGGAGGTGACCAAGAAGAGCGACTCGAAGCTGGACACAAGCGTGTTCTTCGGGATGATCGAGAATACAGTGAAGGAGTTCCCGAACATCAAACTCGTCGCGACCACCCTGCGGGAAGTCCACTCGACCAACCGGCACGACTGGGAAGCGGTCTTGTGGCTGGATGGGCAGCGGTACGTGAGCCCGACCTGCCAGCTCGATGTGATCGACCGGATCGGGGGCGGCGACGGATTCGCAGCCGGCTGCATCTTTGGACTGCTGGCCGGTCGGTCGCCGGATGAGGCTCTCCGGCTCGGATGGGCGCACGGGGCCTTGCTGACCACCTATCACGGCGATGTCACGATGGCGCGGCTCGAAGAGGTCGAAACGCTCGCCAAGGGCGGCTCGGCACGGGTCCAACGGTAAGTTGAGGCGAGCGGCGAGTGGAAATCTCCCCCACTTCCCAGGGTTTCGCCGGAAGACCGACTCCACCCTGGGCCATTCTCCAAAGCCCCATTTGGGGTAACCAACGCTTCCCACGCCTCTGACCTTGACGTCGAGCGTCTCGGCATGGACCTTGTTGAAGGGCAAGACGATCCTTGGCGGGGAAATCACGATGCGTGGGCTCACGATTCTGATGGGTTTATGTTCTCTGGGGACAATCCTCGGTGCGGATGATGTCAAGAAGGAGATGGCTCTGCTGGAGGGCGACTGGTCGATGGTGTCCGGCGAGGCGGGCGGGCAGTCCATGCCTGCGGAGATGGTCAAAAGCGGCAAACGAGTTGCAAAGGACGGAGAGACTGCTATCACCTTCGGTGAGAAGGTCTATTTTAAGGCCAGGTACACCATTGATCCGGCAAAAAAGCCCAAAACCATCGACTATGCCATGACAGAAGGGCCTACGAAGGGGAAGACCCATCTCGGGATTTACGAACTCGACGGCGACAAGGTCAAGTTCTGTTTCGCCGCCCCGGGGAAGGATCGGCCGACCGAGTTCACCGCGAAGGAAGGGGTGACGCTGAGTGTGTGGAAGCGGGAAAAGAAGTAGGACAAGGGCCGTTCTCCTCCGCGTACTCCCAAGTAATTGACCCGATCTCGTCTCTGATCACCCGGTTAAGATCGGACATCCTGCCGGCGATTTTGTGCGGGATCGACTTCTCCGCCTTCTTAACCGGCTGTGCCCTCGACACAAGAGCAACTGGGGTCTCAGGTTCCGCACCTCTCTTGGGCCAACCAGATTGCCTTGAGCCGCCTCCTGCGATTGGATGGCAAACAGGTCTCAAGATCGTCGGCTTGCCCATTCCTGACATATCACCGATCTCTCCCAGTCGACCAAATCCGGAATTTGCAGGCTCCGACGGGCCGGTAGCCCATTGTTGGCTGCATTTGCTGCCAACGTTCACCGGGAGGTTCCGTTCAAAGAGGTAGGACCGCCGGATCGGGCGGACGCAACGGCCGGCAGGTGCTGGACAACCGGCCGGTCGAAGGACTATGGTGAAGCCATCGCCGGGTCGATTGGTATGGTGTGTGACCCGCAGACCCCGAACCGCCGCTGGACCACCGCCGCGTGTCGCTCGAACCCGACCCCCTCCCCCCGGGCGAGGAGGCTGAATGGATACGGGCCGCACAGGCCGGCGACCGGGCAGCCTCCGGCCGCCTGGTCGAGCGGTACTGGGATCGCCTGTACCGGTGGTTGTACCACCTGACTCGCGACCGGCACACGGCGGAAGACTTGACCCAGGAAACGCTCGCCAAGGCACTCGCAGCCCTGGGGTCGTTCCGGCCTGGGAGTAACTTCCGGGCATGGATTTTCCGGATCGGGCACAACAACTTCGTGAACCAGAAGCGGGCCGACCGCCGGGCGAAGCAACCGTTACCGGAAGACGCAGCCGACTCCGAAACAGGAGGAAGCCAGGAAGCCTCGGTCGAGAATCGCGAAGTTCTTGAGATCGTGGCCAGGGCCGTTGCCAACTTGCCGCCTGACTTCCGTGCGGCACTGCTGTTGCGAGTGGATGAAGGGCTCTCCTTCCGCGAGGCAGCGAAGGTGCTGGGAACGACCGAGGAGACTGCCCGCTGGCGCGTGTTCAAGGCCCGACAGAAACTGATGAAAGTTCTCCCCCCCGATCTGCTCCCCCCAGGGGCCACAGATCAGGAGAAGTAAGGGCAGAGATTACTCGATTGGTAAAGCCATGAACTGCCAGACGATCCAGAACCGAATCCTTGCTCTGCCGGACCCCCGGCAGGTTCCGGGGCCTCTCCATGAGCACCTGAGCGGCTGCGCGGCCTGTTTGGAGTGGTGGAAGCAAGCCGTCCGGCTCGAACAGCTTCTTGAGCAACTCCCGGTTCCGGCTGCCCCGAACGACCGGAAGGCAGCGATGATCGACGAACTCACCGCAGCCGGGCCGGTGATCAAGAGCGTTCCCACGCTGCATCGGCCCTCCGGCCGTTCGCCGCTGGCGGCTGTTCTGGCCATCCCGGGGCTGGCGTATGTGGGGGGGTTGGCTGCTGCCATTCTGGTTCTGGTGGGGGGGTGGCAACTGTTCCGGACCGGACCGGCTCCGGTCGCCAAGATCACTCCATCAGAAGATCCCCTCCTGAAGGCAATGGTTCGGCGGGATCTGGCGCTGGCCCAGGCAAAGACTCCGGCCCAGCGGCTGGAAGTCCTTGGTGGAATGGCTGACGATCTCTCGGGCGAGGCCCGAAACCTCGCCCGAGTGGCGACCGCGGAGGAGTTGCGGGAGTTGTCCGGATTGTTCCGCAAGGTGGTGGATGACGGGATCATCAAGCAGGCCCGTGACTTCCCGCCCCACGGATTGAGCGTGAGCGAGCGTAAGACCCTCTTCGAGACACTGGCTGCGAAGCTGGCCGAGGCCGGGCAAGAGGCGGACAGGTCCGCCAGAGAGTCACCGCCACATGCCCAGCCAGCCCTCAAGACGATTGCGGATACGGCCCGGGACGGCCAGACCAGATTGCGGGCTATGGCCCGCGAGGTGTTGTGACATGTTCCGGCCTGGTGTCACATTCGCGGTCTTTCTCGTCCTGTCCGCATGGGCCGGCGCGCAGGCGCCCGTGGCTCCTGGGATGACCGCCGCTGAACGGCTACGGCTCCACCGGGCGAACCGGACGCTGCTCGTTGACCTCGTCGACAGCGGGGTGAAATTGGGCAACGCCAGCCACCCGGTGGCGCGAGCGGAACTGTGTCAGGGAACGGCCCGGGTACTCGGGATCGCACTCCGGAAAGCCGCGGAAGCCCAGGACACCGACCGGGTCGCGGAACTCGGGGAACACTTGACCCTGGTTGTGCGAGACGGGTTGGTTCCGATTCTGGATGAGGGTCGGCAGACTATCCCAGCAGAATCACCTGATGCGGTTCGGTTGAAGGCTGTCCGTGAAAATGCCGTTGGGGATCTGAACTGGGCACGATCGGCGATCCCGGCAACCGGGAAAGTCGGGGAGAGCGACAAAGTTCGGACCCTGTGCGGAACCCTCGATGGGTTGCGGGATCAGTTGAAGTAAACTCGCCATTGAACGACGAATCCATTCAGAATGGCCCGCAGATCACGCAGACTTCGATGCAGATCAAATCCTGATCAAAACCCATTTGGTCTTATCTGGATTTCATCTGCGTCGAAGTCTGCTTCAATCTGCGGGCCATTCGGATGTGTCGTTTACAAGCCATTCTGAGATGCTTATGCTGCCGCCCGCACAGGAGTACATGCTGCCGTTGCTGGTTTCCTGGCCAGGATGGCGAGGTCGTCTGCTTGACCGGTCCACCGGGTCCAGCGCGTGACCGCACTCCGGATCAGGTGGATTCGGGACAGTTTCACCCACCACCGCGGCTGATCCCGCATTGCCCGGTCGACCGAGTATCCCATCCATTTCGTGTGACCGATCGTGGTCATCGCCTCCACCTCGAACCCACACCCCTCCACCGCACGCCGGAGGGTCGTTGGGGTGAAATGGAGCAGATGCCGGGGCGGATCCAGTGGGAACCACGACCGGCCGAATGCCCGATACCCCCAGCTCGCCAGGTTCGGCACCGACGCATAAACCCACCCCCCCGGGCGGAGCGCATCATACACTGCCCGCAGCAATTGCTGCGGGTCGTGGACATGCTCCAGCACCGCCCGGAGGGTGATCGCATCCATCGACCCGGATGGCACCGTGGGGTGGGGCAACACTCCATGAATCACCTTCAGGCCGAAATTCTTCCGGGCGGCGTCGGCAGCGTGGTGGCTGAAATCCATCCCAACTGCCTCCCACCCCCTGTCTCGCATCTGCGCCGCGAACCAGCCGGAACCACACCCATAATCCATCAACACTCCGCCTGGCCGGTGAGGAATCCGGTCCGTCAGACCCTTTTCCGGGCGAAGCCCCAGCCGACTCCGCAGCGCCCGGAATGCACCTGATCGGATGCGTGTTGGGGGCTGATACGGAGCGTAATCTTCCGGGTAAAACTGAGCGATACTGGCTGCGTCGGGGCGGGGATTGGTGTACACCATCCCACACTCGCCACACTGACCCAGACGGTATTCGACATTATCGTCCCCGGTTGTCCGGAGAAATTCGCGGTCGCCAGTCTCTCCGCAAAGCGGACAGGAGACAGTCTCCCAATTGAGCGGGGCGGTGGGCATGGCTGACCCAGGTCGGGAAGTCGGAATCGCTGCCGGCGAACGGACCGGCCGATTCTGTGATCGGCGGTGGCAACAACCGGGGATGACAGTTTTTCGGGGAATGAGGTGTTTTGCCGAGAGTAGCGAATATCGGGACTGGGGAAGATGAGGGGTTGTTGGGTTGTCTGCCCAGCCCTGGATGGCCGGGCAGCGGAAAGTGCCGTGAAGATCGCGGACAGACCGCGCGTCAGCCGCCAAACAGACGTCGGAACCACCCGCCCTTCGTATTCCAGGCCTCCGGGGTGTACGTCTTGATCAAGGCAGCGAGTGTCTCACGACTGTCGAGCACTCTTCGCCCACCCCACTGATTGACGAACTGCGGGTAGTCGGCAGCGAGGTTGTCCCCGGCCTCAACCATCTTGCGGCGGAAGCTCTTGCGGATCGCAGCCATCCCCCACCACGACAGCCAGGCCACCCACACCCCTACAATGATCACGATCAGGATGGTAATGAACTCGTTCATTTTCATATCGTGGCATAAGGTTCCCACTCCGGCCACGCTACCCGGGACGGCGAGGAGCCAGAGGAAGACCAGCCCGACCCACGAGCCTGTCACAGCGCCATCAGTCGTGTCCAGAACCTTGTCGTGTTCCTGAAGCCGGGCAATCAGAATCGCCTTCCGGGCCTGGTCGTTCGTGACGTCGGCGGGTGCGAGTAGGGAAGTCGGAGACGGGGGTGGCAATTTGGGTGCAGACAACTCCTTGAGAATCTGACGAACCGTGTCCGGATGACGAAGCACCGCCCGCCCGCCCCACGACTCGACCTCTGTGGGGAAATCCGACGCGATTTCCCTCACCAATCCCTCCACTTTCTCCCGATCCTGTTCGACGAACAGTTTCACCCGCAACCGGATGGCTGCTGCGTACCCACCCCACACCAGAAGTCCGGACAGGATTCCGACAGTGACCGACAGCCAGTCGAAATACGAACCCTGGAGGATGGCAGGGAAGCGTACGGGGTACTGCACGGCATACGTGAATTCCCCGATCAGCCAGCCGACGATCAACCCGAGGACGAAGCCGCAGACCAGGGTGATCCCGAACCGCCATCGCCGCAGCTCGTCAAGGTTGGTGTACGCTTCGGTCAGCCGGGACAGGCTGGCGAGGACGCCCCGTCGCCGCCCCTCCCCGACCCCCGACCCCGGCTGAGGAACCGGCGTGACCTGCGTGGCGTTCAGGCCCGTCTCGGCAGATGCGTTCGGCCCGGGGAGGACCGAGGCGGAAGCCGGTGTGAAGGGCGTGACCCCGACTGTTTCCGGGGACGAAACGGGGGTGGCCTCATCTTGGCCCATCCGGAGAAAGGCATTGATATATGCGATCCCGGCCGTTTCCGGCGGCGGAACGGGGGTGGGGCTTCGTCCTGCCGCATCCAGTAACAGCGGGAGCAATGCCCCGGCATCCTTGGGCCGCTCGTCGAACCAGCCGACGCACCGGTCGATCAGGGCGATGTGGTCGGCTGGCACCCGAAAGCGTAGGGTCAACTCCTTGGCCCAGCCGTGGTGGAGTTCCCGTGAGACATCTCCGGTGAGAAGCTGGAACCACATCACGCCCAGGGCATACAGATCGTGCCGGGGGTCCGGCGCTGCACCGCGACGCTGTTCGGGCGACATGTAAAGCGGCGTTCCCGCCCCCCGGAACAGGCTGGCCTGTTCAGCGAGGCTGAGGTAGTCGATGGTGCTGGCCCCGATCCGGCTGCGGGCGACTGCGCGAGCCGCCGACACCCCCCCAAGACCGAAATCCGCCAGGCGGAGTTCCACCTTGCCAGTCCCAGGGCTGGAGGTTCCGTCGGGAGTGTCCTGAGACCCGGCACTCACCAGGACATTCGCCGGTTTGAGGTCGCGGTGGACCAGCCCAGTCCGGTGGGCGAACGCCAACCCCTCGGCGATCTGGACGATCCACCCCAGTACCTCGGCCGGGTGGGGTGGGCCGTCGGCAGCGGCCCGGCGCGCGGCCACGAGCCGGGTCAGGTCGCCGCCGTCAACGTATTCGTACACGAGGTACGGTGTCGGGTGATCGAGGTCGTATCCGTACAGTCGGACGACATGCGCGGACCCCCGACCACCCGCCCGCATCAGCCGCTCCAGGTTGCTGCGCTCTTGATTCAGGGCCGGGAGCAAGGCCCGGTCGAGACAGAACTTGATTGCCAGCGGGAGGTGCTGAAGAGTCGCAGAGACCGCCCGATACACCGTTCCAAACCCACCTGACCCGAGCAGTTCGACCAGCCGATACGGGGTGCCGGGGAGGTCGGCCGACGACGGGTAGGGCGGCACATCCTCCGGGAGGAGTTGGAGGAGCGAGCGTGGGTCGTCGAGTGCAACGCTCGGGGGAAGGGATCGGCCTCCGCCGGTTGGGGCGGGGACAAGCGCCCGGTCGACCGCCCGGGGGATTGCGGAGAGGAAGTCGAGGGCGAGGTCGAGGTCGGCGGCCGCGGCGTCCGGGGCGAGGTCGAGAAAGATGCTTTTGGCCTCCTTCCGGATCTCCGCCGGGGGAAGCGCAGCCATCTCGGCGACCGCCGCCTGGGCCTCGGCTGGGTGGCGGGCGAACCACGCCTGCCACCGCTCGACGATCCCTTTCCCGAACAGGTTGATCGCCTTCTCGACGGCATGCCCAACGGCGACCCCGGCGATCCCGGCGACCGGCCCACCGGCCAGGGCACCCGCACACCCTCCCAGGACCGGAATCACCCCCTCGGCCGCCAGGTAGAGTAACACGTTTCGCTTCTTCTCGGGCTCGGCCATGCCAGATTCCCCCAGTATCCCGGGATGTTGCGTTAGGCGTGCGGCAGATACTGATATACCACCCGACATGGATAACCGGGCCGCCACGGAGGGCG
>PLDW01000336.1 GCA_003136315.1 Gemmataceae bacterium
CTCGCCCTCCCATTTATACGTCCAATCGTCATTCCGTAAATGCGACAGCCTCAGCGGGTTTGCGTAAGAGTGGTAGTAATGGCTACCTACGCCTGATGGCTGACGGTTGCTGCGAGTTCCAGGGTTTTCCGCATTTCTTCGAGGGCAGTCCACAGGTTGGCCTGCGTCCACAACAGCGGCGTGGATTTGCTCGTCTGGAGCTTTCCTTGCTCGACGTAATAGAGTTCGGGACATTGAAGAGCCCGACATCGCGGTGGGTCGTCTGGAGTCACCTGGGCAAGCGCCCGGTTGAGATGAAGGGTTTGCTTCTCCAAATCGGCTGAGTCCAGCGACTGCCGATAGCGCTGGCCATAGATCGTGGAGAGGATTGGGTCAAAGAGGCACCACTGGGCCTCCCCGCCAGGTCGGAGCATGGCATCCCGAGGGCCGAGGTTGGAGCTGAAATCGCGGGTCGGATCGTCGTTTTTATGGGCCATCAGGGATTCGTAGTTCGTACAATAAAACGAATCTCCCAGGTATCGGTGGACACCGATTGGCCCGACCAGATGGGTGATCGTCCGGTGGAGAATCTCGTCGGCTGTCGCCCGATCGACCACGTTAAGGGGATAGATGAGGAACAGCAGTGCGGCGTCGTATGGCCGGTTTTTCCTGGGATCGGGCTGGATGCACTCATTCGGCAAAATCGCTTTCAGAGCGTCGGTTCCGCGACCGATCAAGTCGTCCAGATCCGTGATCGATATCGCCTCTTGAAGCCGAGATCGGAGGGGTGTGCTGAATAGGTACAGCCAATCCTCCCCGGTCAGGTAATAAGCTTCCTCGACCATCGCACGCAATTCACGAAGCCCTGCCACCACTGCCCCGATGCTTGAGGCAGCCACCTTCTGCACCTCTTCCCAGTGCCCACTGTCCTCATCGGCCCAGAACTGAATCGCCCGAAAGTATCGGGGGAAAAGGGCAAGTGTCTCGATGTCCCAGTCCGCCGGTGCGAGTACCCGATTCCGTGCCAGGGTCGCGGTCAACCAGACGAAGTAGCCGAGGGCATCGTTCTGGGCGTGCGACCACTTCTGCTCGAGTTCGGTGAGTGTGTCGGCGGAGAAGCGAATGTGTGGGCGAAGGTGTGGGTCCGTTTTCAGAGTCGGGTTGCCGATCAGCACCAGAAATCGCGAGTGTTGTGTGTGGAAGAATCGCGTGAGAGCAACGACCACGCTCCGCGCGACCTCCACTTGGCCGTTGGTGAAGTGCGAGTATGCGACATGAATATTGTCCCGCACCCAGGCTGCGTGGTAGTTCGTGCCCTTGGAAAAGTCGGTGATGGCAGCGGCCGAGAACAATCCGGAGGGAAGCGGGGTCATCTGGAGGGTGCCGTTGGCAGCGAGCAGCGTCCGAACCGCTGCCAGGTCCGCCAGGGTGTACTTTCCCCGAAGAAGGGGGGCGATGTCCGGGTTGAGTGCGGTGGGGGCAGTCATGGGGATCTCAGAGTGCGTTTTCGGTCACCACGTAGCTCGGTGCTTCGACCACTCCGCCACCGGGCACAGGTCATTCACCGAGGGGAATCCGATCGAGCGACGTGTGTGCAACCGCATGTGCAGGAGCCTGGAGTCACGATTCAAGTGAGGATGTCGCGGATCACATGCCCGTGGACATCCGTGAGGCGTCGCTCGATCCCGTTGTGGTAGAACGACAGCCTCTCGTGATCCAACCCGAGCAGGTGCAGCACGGTTGCGTGCAGGTCGTAGATGGACGAGACCTTCTCCACCGCCTTGTAGCCAAACTCGTCCGTGGCCCCGTAGCAGGTTCCCGCTTTCACCCCTGCCCCCGCCAACCAGACCGTGAACCCGGCCGGGTTGTGATCGCGGCCACTCGCCCCTTTCTGGAATGTGGGCATCCGGCCGAATTCGGTCACCCAGACGATCACCGTGTCGGCTCCCAGCCCCGTTCGTTTCAGATCCCTGAGGAGGGCAGCGAGGGGCTGGTCGAGGATCGGTGCATGGATGTCATATTGCGCTTTCAGAGTCTTGTGGCCGTCCCAGTTCCCAACACCCTCCCCCATCGCATAGGCCCCGTTGAAAAGCTGGACGAACCGGACCCCCCGCTCCAGGAGGCGCCGCGCCAGCAGACAATTCCGCGCGAACCCCGCCTTCACCTTGTTTGAATTGTCTGCCCCATACTCGGCCCGCACTTTGGCCGGCTCCCGGCTCAGGTCCGCGACCTCGGCGGCCCTGAGTTGCATCCGACCGGCAAGCTCGTGGGCGGCAATCCGGGCCATCAACTCCGTGTCCCCGGGATGTTTGGCGAGGTGTTCCTCGTTGAGTGTGCGGAGGAAGGCGCGGGTATCGGCGTCGGTGGGTGCGGGGATGGCGGCCGGCCGGGCGAGGTGTGGGATTGGCTTATCGGCTGTGAACGCGGTCCCCTGGAACACGGCCGGGAGGAATCCGCTTCCCCAGTTGTTCGGCCCGACTTGCGGCACTCCCCGGGGATCAGGAATGGCGACGAATGCCGGGAGGTCGCGATTCTCACTTCCCAGCGCGTAACTCACCCACGCTCCCGCGCTTGGGAACCCATCCAGTGTGAAACCCGTGCTCATCTGGTTTTCGGCCGGGCCGTGGGTATTGCTCCTGGCGGTCATGGAGTGGATGAAGCACATTTCGTCAGCGAGATCGGCCAAGTTCGGGAGGAGGTCCGACACCATTTTGCCGCTTTTGCCACGGGGCTTGAATGGCCAGAGTGGCTTCACCAGATCCCCGTTTTCCCCCTGGAATGTCACGAGTTTCCCAGCTCCGGGCATCGGCTGACCGTGCCGCTTCACCAGTTCGGGCTTGTAATCGAAGGAGTCGAGATGGCTCAGCGCTCCAGAGCAAAACACGACCAGCACACGCTTTGCCCGTGGCGGAAAATGCGGTGGCCGCGAAGCAAGAGGGGCGTCCGGTAGCACGTTCGGACGAAGTGGGCCACTATCGGCGGAGAGTTTCCCGGATTCGGCCAGGAGTGCTGCCAGTGCGATCCCGCCGAGCCCGGTCGCGGCGTCGCCCAAAAACGCGCGACGGTCGAGGAGTGGGTGCGGGAAGGAAATCGCGGCCATGAGGGCACTCCGGATGCGGGTCAAGATTCACGCACAATTCCGCGGGTGGAACACATTCACACAACGACGATCTAGTTACACATATGGGAGGGCGAGGCTCCTGCCGAGCCGCACCTGCACGCTCGGCAGGAGCCTCGCCCTCCCGTTATACCGATGTCCTGCTCCCGAAATGAGACTGTCCCAGTGGGGATCAGGTCTCAGGTGGATCATCTGCCCAGATCAATCCAAGTACAGAAACTCATTGGTGTTCAGCAGCGCTCGGGTCAGGGCGGGAAGGCCGTGCCTCTCGATCAGCCGGACCGCCCCGGCCAGTTCCTTCTCGGACGGCGACCGCTGAAACGCCAGATGGAACGCGGTCTGCGCCTGCTCGGTCGGATTGGTCGCTGTGACGGCAACTCGGTCGGCCAAAAAGCCGGCTTGCTGGAGGAGGAACTCGCCGTTGAGCAGGTTCAGTGCCTGAAGGGGGGTCGTTGAGGCGTTTCGTCGCGGTGCGATCTGGCCGCCGTCCGGACAATCAAACGCGCCGAACGTGTCATCGGCCTGCATTCGGATCTTCTGCATGTATATCATCCGTCGGAATTCGGCCGGGCCGGTGGTTTTCTTTGGTGCATACACGCGGACATAGTTTGTGTTCGGTTCGAACGCGCTGAAGCCCGG
This sequence comes from Gemmataceae bacterium, assembly GCA_003136315.1. Taxonomy (GTDB): domain Bacteria; phylum Planctomycetota; class Planctomycetia; order Gemmatales; family Gemmataceae; genus Urbifossiella. Next base: position 3,737 of record PLDW01000336.1, read on the forward strand.
GCCACCCATGCGAAGATCGAGCTTCCCACTCACAAACAGGATCGAATCTCTGATTGCTTCGGCCTCCAGCCGTCGGGGCGGGTAGCGCCAGAGCAGCCGGGTCTGGGCATCCTTTTCCAGGCCAGCCAGTGTGGTCGCGGCTGACTGGCGGTAGGTGGCGCTGGTGACAATCAGCCGATGAATGTGTTTGAGCGACCAGGGTACTGGTGGAGACGTTTCACCGCCTGTCCCGCTGGTGGGCGTACTGGGAGCCACTAATTCACAAGCGAGCCAGTCGAGCAATTCAGGGTGAGTCGGTTTCCCGCCGTTGCGGCCAAAGTCACTGGGGGTGTCGACGATTCCGGTCCCGAAATGGTGCTGCCAGAGACGGTTGACGATCACCCTCGCGGTGAGCGGGTGTTGCGGCTGCGTGATCCACTTGGCGACCGCCAGCCGTCGATCGGGGTCGGTGGCGGTTGTCGCGAGGTCGAACTTCGGCCCGATGGCAGACAGGACTCCCGGCCCGACGGGTTCCCGTGGCTGCATCGGGTCGCCGCGGTGGAAGCGGAATGTCGGCTCGGGAGCGGCCAGTCGGCCAGCGTAGACAACCCCGGCCTTTTCCAGGTCTGCCAGGCGGCGGCGGAGGTCGGTCCGGGATGCCGACAACTTCTCCCACGTTACGCGATCACTTGCTCCGAGCACAGGTGGGGCAGGTGGTGGGGTGCTGCGGAACCCGACCCGATCGTCTGATGTCGCGACTGTGACCCACTGGAAGTCTGCGGTCCACACATCCACGCGATATCGTGTTGCGAGGCGGTCGGTGAATTTGCCCTCCCGATCCCTCCCCCAGACGACGCGGTCGATTCGGACGGGCTTCGGGAACTCGATCTCGACCCAGCCGCGGCCACGTTCGTTCGAGATCCAACTCCGACTGTTCCCGTACTTTCCATCAGTCAAGAATTCCAGCCGGTGGATCGTGGGTGCCGCAGCATAATCGCCGGAGGAGCGGAGCCGGGTGCCAGTCATGTCGACGCGATTAGGCTTCGGCTCGGAGGCGAACACTTCCAGTTCGTCGATGCACGGCTCAGCGCCGGTCGTGGCGAGGATCACGAACCGAACAGCGGCGGCGGTAATCGGTGGGAATCGCTCGATATTCAGTCGCGAGTTCACCGGTAGTCGGCGGGGGGTGGTTGCTTTGGGGTCGGCGAGAGGCTCCAGCGCGACCAGCGCAGCGTCGGCTTTCGCCAACTCAGCCTGGAGTGAGTCCCGGTCCTTCGCTGGTGCAGCCGACTGCCACGCCCGCTCACCGTGGCGGACCCCGGCGAAGGCCGCCTTCAGTCGGTAGTAATCCACCTGAGCAACCGGGTCGAACTTGTGGTTATGGCACCGAGCGCAGCCGACCGTCAGCCCAAGGAAGGCGGACCCGGTGGTCCCCACGATGTCGTGCAACTCGTCGGCTCGCTGCTGGGCAGTGAGCACCGGGTCGGGGCTCATCACCTCATCCCAGGGCCCACCGACCAGGAAGCCAGTCGCCTCGTCGGTGCCAAGCACATCTCCGGCGAGTTGCTCCCGGACGAATCGGTCGTATGGCTTATCGGAGTTGAATGACTGAATCACGTAATCGCGATACGGCCAGGCGGATGGCCGCTCGTGGTTCATCTCGAAGCCGTGGCTCTCGGCGAACCGGACCACATCCAGCCAGTGCCTGGCCCATCGCTCGCCGAAATGGGGTGAGGCGAGATAGGTCTCGACTCGCTTTTCGTAGGCATCCGGGGAGCGATCCTGCTCGAACGCGACGACTTCGTCTGGGGTTGGCGGGAGGCCGAGGAGGTCGAACTTGAGCCGACGGAGGAGGGTTCGCCTGTCGGCCTCGGGTGAAGGCTGCAAACTGGCAGAGGCAAGCCGGGCGCGGATAAACGCATCGACCGGATTCTGTGCAGTTGCGATGGACGGAACCGCAGGACGGATCGGCGGTCGGAACGCCCAGTGATCGGGACCGACAGGGTCGACCGGCCACCTGGCCCCCTGCGCGATCCAGTCCCGCAACGTGGCGACCTCTGCGGCCGAGAGACGATCGCCTTTGGGGGGCATCCGTTCGGCCGGATCGTCGGATGTTAGTTTATGGAGGAGAAGGCTTTCTGTTGGCTTCCCGGGGAGGATGGCCGCACCAGAATCGCCTCCAGCGAGGGCATCGGTAGCCCGGTCGAGCCGGAGCCCACCCCGCTGCTTGTCTGGCCCGTGGCACGACAGGCAGTGTTTGGTGAAAAGCGGTTTGATGTCGCGGCCGAAGCCGCGTTCGGATGGTGTGGCGGGTGGGTCGGCCGCGGGGGTGTGAGCCCGGCCGAGGAAGGCCAGGAGAGTGGTCAGTGCGACCAGTAGCGCGGTCGCGTATCGTGCGGGTCGGGTCATACGGCCCTGCGAATTGCAATTGATTAAACTCATGTCGGTCGGAGTAACCATATGAATTATAGACAATTAATCAAAATTTATTTAAATAAATATTATACTTATATTATTAAATCATGTTCAATGTATATGTTTGTTCCCAATTCAATTTTACTTGTTGTCAGGAGACACACGCCCTACGACGCCGTTCGCTAGATGCGCAATCGCGGCTTTAGCATAATCGTCGGCCTCAATCTTATGCTCCTTGCGCCATAGCATCCCACCCTCATTGCGTCTGGATTCCAGATCCTTGAGTTCACCGTCAACCTCACGGAGAGCTATCCGCGCTAAGTCGTATCGACCCTTCATCTCATCAGCTGCGGATGGCGACAGATCAAAATCGCTTGGATCGAAAAGCTTATTTCTTGACCAAAAGGTTGCTACATCTTGAATGCTACTTCCGATCTCGAAGTCGCCCGACCTCAGCTTTTTACAAAGATCATGTTGTTCAATTGCATGGATCATCCAGAGCCAACGATCCCGCGGAGCAGGATGGGAGTCGGACTCGGAACCAAACTTCGCACCAATTTGCTTGTGAATAAATAAGAAGAGCATAAACGCAGATACAGACAGAATATAGTCCATACTTAATCCGCGGAGACCAACCAAAAGATCGCGGATGTGATGGACGCACGCATATGTACTGACAGCTGCATAACTATCGGCTTCCCATTCAAATGCACGGCGTAATTGATTTTCTTTTGTCGAAGCAGTCGTTAGACAAAATTCTTCGTAAACAGAAGTATTAAACTGGGTTTGCATTAAATGAGGATGACAAAAGACCACATGACCAATCTCATGATTTAGCACCAAGATACACGATACTAGCGCGAGGTTTTGTGCAGCTCGGAATCGTGTGTCATCAACGGGATGTTGATATGCAGTAAATGTATAATCGTTATTACGAATACTGGATAGAATATCCTGTGATAGAGTCTCTGATGAAATTTGACCAATTGTAGGAATTGTTTCAGGATCTGACATAAAACAAAAAAATAGTCGATAAAGATTAAATAATATACCAGAGAATATTGTTACGAAATCGTATGAGTTGGCTGTCGCTGCTAGTGCATTAAATCCTTTATTTGACAAATAATCAAAATAAATGTATCCTTGTGGGCCTATGGCACGCTTTTGCCTAGAGATGCAAATGCGAAAGATGGCGCGTAGCTCTTCTAACCCGCGAGCATCATGTGAGCTGGGATCGGACAGTCGCCAGGGATCGCCATATTGAGACATGATCTGCACAAAAAGGCTATCTGCTTCGGTTAGAGTCGAGTCCATCTCGCAGATCTCCGTGGGAGCCGAAAAGTTGACTCATTCGCCTCCCATCACACCTTGATGGGAGGGAGTGGCGGCCACCCCCTCTCCACGCTTGAATCAATGGCCACCCGCCCTTTTTACTACCCCTCACACCAACTCCCGCAACGCCTCGGTGGTCGGGTCGATCGGGTACTGCGGGCGGCCGTTCGGGTCGAACTCGCGGACGTTGCTCAGGTTGATCCCGAGGTTGTGGTAGAGCGTCGCGAAGATCTGCTGATGCGTGATTGGCCGCTCGGTGGCGTGTTCGCCCAGCCGGTTCGAGGCACCGATCACTTGCCCGGTCCGCATGCCTCCGCCCGCGAGCAGTGCGCAACTGAGTTGCGGCCAGTGGTCGCGGCTGCTGTCCTTGTTGATCCGCGGTGTTCGGCCGAACTCGCCCCACACCACCACCGTCACGTCCTTGTCGAGCCCACGCTCGTGTAGGTCGGTGACGAGTGCGGTCACCGCCTTGTCGAGCAGCGGCATATCCTTCTTACCCTGCACAAAGTTCTTCCCGTCCGGCCCGTGCCAGTCCCAGCGGCTGAAGTTCAGGGTCACCACTCGCGCTCCGGCCTCGACCAGCCGACGGGCCGCGCAGAAGTTCCGGACCATCCGCGGCGCCCCATCCCGCTCGAAGTCGGAGTTGTCAACACCGTATCGCGCCAGCACCTCCGGCGACTCCTTCGAGAGGTCGAGCGCATCCTTCAGTTTCGAGGTGGTGAGGATGTCGACCGCCTGCTGGTTAAACGTGTCCATCCCATCCATGACGCCGCTTTTGTCGACCGAACGGTCGATCGAGTCGAACGCCTTCATAAGGCCGACGCGGTCGTGAAGCTGTTCCAGGGTGACCCCCTTCAACACCATGTTGTCGGAGCCGAGAGCACCTTTCCCGCCAGCGAGGCGGAATGGTGAGTGGGACAGCCCGAGGAATCCGCCCTCGCCAGGGTAGCCCCATCGCTGCTCGCCGGTGCGGTACATCAGCGTGAGGTGCGGGGGGATGGAGGGCTCGACCGCCCCTTGCACCTTGGAGACCCACGCGCCGAGCGACGGCCAGTAGCCCACGTTTTGCGGGGTCCGGGGGCGGCCCGTCATGCACTGGTAGGCATCGTGGTCGCCGGAACTGCCGACGAGCGAGCGGATGATGGCGAACTTGTCCATCATTTTCGCGAGTAGTGGGAAGTGCTCACAAATCTCGATTCCGGGGACGTTGGTCTTGATCGGCTTGAATTCGCCGCGGATCTCGGTGGGGGCATCTGGCTTGAGGTCGAACATGTCGATGTGCGGCGGACCACCAGGGAGATAGACGTTGATCACCGCCCGGTGGGAGGTCTTGTTCCCGGAGCGACCTTCTGCAGCGAGTAAGCTCGGTAGCGAGAGGCCGCCGCCGAGGAGGGTGCCGCCGATGGTTAAGAAATCGCGGCGAGAGACGCCATCGCAAAACCCGCCGTTGCGGTGGGCTTTTCCGAAAAGTGTGAGCATGAACAATCCCCTGCAAGGTGGGTGGGGAGGGTGGGTAGGCTTCTGGCGGGAGAACAAAGCGCGATCTCGACTAAAATCATCCTAACACGAGAGCGGGCGGGAGTGTATCCTCTTTTTCGACAAGTTGGTGCGGTCGCGGTGAGTGTTCCCCACTGTACCCCACCCCGAAAGGATCTTTGTGACTTCTTCCCCCCCACCCGCACGCGGTCGCCGACTCGCTCTCCTGGCCGCGCTACTCGGCTGGATGTTCGACGGAATGGAAATGGGCCTCTTCCCACTCGTTGGGAAAGACGCACTTCGGGAACTGCTGCAAAACGATGCGACCCCGGAGGCTGTCAACCGCTGGTACGGCGTGGTGATGGCGTGCTTCCTCGTCGGGGCGGCCACCGGCGGGGTGCTCTTTGGGTGGCTGGGAGACAAGATCGGTCGGGTCCGAGCCATGACCATCAGTGTATTGCTCTACTCCGTGTCCAGCGGGCTGAGTGCGACCTCGATCTCCCCCCTGGAACTCGCCGCGTTGCGGTTCCTCGGAGCCCTGGGGATGGGAGGGGAATGGGCGCTTGGGGTTGCCCTCGTGATGGAAGTCTGGCCGAACGCCTCGCGGGCGTGGCTGGCCGGGTGGATCGGAGCGTTCGGAAACCTTGGGTACACGCTCGTCGGTACCGTCGCTCTTGGCCTCAACCATTTCAAGGGTGAGCTACCAGGCTGGCTCGCATCGACTGGGCTGCCGCAGGACTGGGCGACGGCACTGACCGACAACGGAAACTGGCGATTACTGATGCTCGTCGGGGCGATCCCGGCCCTACTCACGCTCGTGATTCGGCTCTTCGTCCCGGAGTCCGAGAAATGGACGAAGGAGAAAGACACCGGAGCTGTCTCGTTCTGGTCAGGGTGGGATCTCTTGGGTGTGTTGATCGGGGCGACCGCGGCCGGCGGGGTCATCGCCTTGTGGGCCATCGAGACGGGCAAACTCGACTTGTGGATCCGCCTCGTCGGCTCCCTCGTCGGGCTGGTTGTGGTGCTTTTCGGCTATCTCATGCCGGCACGCGGCTACCTGGCCCGGTGCCGGTTTTCCCCGGCTGTGAAGCGGGAAACGCTCCTGAGAATGCTTCTGGCGGCGGGGCTGAGTGGGGTTCCGCTACTGGCCACCTGGGCAGGGCTCATGTGGATGTATGTCTGGGTCGGGGAGTTGCCCGGCGGCAAATCCGCAGACGCCAAACCGTGGATTCAGATCTCGTCGTCCGTCGGGGCAGCACTAGGGTGTTTAATCGGGGCGTTTCTGGGCGGAAGGCTCGGCCGCCGACCCGTCTACGCTGGGCTGTGCGTTCTGTCGCTCATCACAATGGTCGGCTTCTACCGGTTGAACACCCACTACGGAATCGCTTTCATCCTCTCCGCTGGGCTTCTGGGCTCCGTGTCCGCAGCGTTTTACGGCTGGTTGCCCCTGTATCTCCCGGAGTTATTCCGCACTTCGGTCAGGGCGACGGGACAGGGTTTCGGGTTCAACTTCGGGCGGATCATCGCGGCCTCCGCCAACCTCCAGATGACGAACCTTTTGGCAGCGTTTGACAACGACTACTCCCAGGCCTGTGCTCTCGTGGCGGGGGTGTACCTCGCTGGCCTGGTGCTGATCGCGATTGCCCCCGAGACCAAAGGCCAGCCACTCCCCGAATGAACCCCAGCGGGCTGTCGAGGGTCCATCTCCTGGAACACGATTGTCAGGAGTGCGGGTCCGTTCGGCAGTGAGGACTTGTCGCTTTGAGGATCGAGCCTTATCCTGGGTGAAGTTCGGCCAAGTGGCGGAATGGCAGACGCACTCGACTCAAAATCGAGCGCCTAATAAGCGTGTGGGTTCGAGTCCCACCTTGGCCATCTGACAATCATGCAAGTGTATGCCGGGAGATGACAGCAACGGTCCGGAAGCCTTGATTTCCAGGGCTTCCCGGATAGGAGTCATCTCTTGTCGCACCCCGGCGTCTCCTGACTGCACCGCATTTTGCACCGCTTTTTGAGCCCCCACTGCACCGCATTCTGCACCGCCCCTCACCGCCTTCTCGAAATCCGCATCGAGCGTTTGGAGGTAGTGCCCAAGTGCGATCTTCGGGGTATTCCCAATCCAGGCACAAACGACATGGATCGGGAACGTCTTCATCAGGTCCGTTTCCCGACTGGCCCGTAGATTCTGGAACAGTCGGGGCCAGGGATGGAGCCCAGCCCGCCGGATGATCTTCAGGAACTGAGTCCGCAGGTTCGTGTTGATCCATCCCCCCGGCTTCATCGCGGTCAACCTGTGGTTTCCAGGGACGACGTACTCGGCACCCTCTGCCGCCAGCTCGAAGGCTTCTTCCAGGTAGGGCCGAAGTTCAGCGAAGATCGGGACGATTCGGTAATCTTTCCCGGCGATATGCTCCGTTTTGCAACTCGGCACGGTCATTCTGTTCGTCTCGAAATTCACGTGTGACCACTTCAGGCTGAGTACTTCCGATGGACACCGCATCCCACCGAACCGGGCGAGTGCAACGATAATCCGCCACTGTGGAGTACACGCTGCAATGATCTGTTCCGTGTCGGAAGGGCTGATGTAATACTGTCGGGCTTCAGGGGAGATGTTTTTGGTGGACACTTCGGCGAAAGGGTTCAGCGGGATCAGTTTCATCCGCAAGGCGTGCTTGAACAACATCCGGGCGGATTTGAGACGGCGAGCAGTTGTCGCTGCCGCAAGTTCTCGATTCAGGTAATGGGTTCGGAACTCGTCGGCGCGTTCCTCGGTAACGTCCCGGAGGTCGATTCCAGCCCCAAAGAAACGGGTCAGATCGTTCACGACAAGCCCGATCGTTACCACGGTCGCAGGTTTTGAGTCCGCCTTCCGGCGTTCCATGTAGGCGGTGAGGAATTCCCCGAGCTTCCGCGACTGCCGCGGCGGGATCAACTTCACGGCAGCGAGCTTGTCCGCCAACTCGTCGCCGATCCGGCCCACCCACTGCGAGGTTTCCGTGTCCATCGGCAGTTTTGCGACAACAAGCGAGTTTAAGTGTTCGACCTTTAGCTTGATCTCGCTCGCGGTCTTCTTATTCACTTTGCCCAGACGGATTGATCGGCGTTTGCCATCTCCGGCGACGAACTGAATCGTGTAGTTGCCATTCTGATCTCGACTGATTGAAGCCATGATATTTAACCTTTCCTTTTCTTGATCGGCGTCAGCGTTAGCCCGAAGTACACGGCGAGTCGGTCCGCCATGTCGAGCCGCAGGGAGCGCTCTCCCCGGACAAACCGGGAAATGCTCGCCCGTTGGACCCCGGTATCCTGTTCGATCCGGAGTAGCGGCAGCCCGCTGTCGAGGATGGCTTGCCGTAGAACGTCAGTTATCGGGTTGTCGGTTGCCATTGTGTCAATTGTCCCACACGGAGGTCGGATTTACAACCCCGGTTGCCGCAATTCCACCACCGATGCCGCCTACTGTTGCGTGATTTCCGACAACGTGGGAGGTCGAGTGAATTAATTGACCCCGCTACTTACCCGGGCAATCCAGGTGATCGGCGTCGAGCTATGGCCTCGTCGCGAAACTCTTTCCAAAGGTCGTCAAGGGGCTTGGTTAGGAAATCCCTGGACGCGGTGACCATTCGCCCGTGAAACGATGCTGGGGTCAACTCGGCTTTCCTTTCAGGACGGTTAGTGTGCTTGAAGAGGTAGTTCACCGCTCCAACCAGTGTCTTGATCGGAGTTACCGACACACGGAGCCCCACAAGTTGCTTTAATTCCTTAAGAGTCTGACGAGCCAATCGGCTCTCGACTCGAATGAGAGCGTGGGCGTGCTGGATGCCAGAAAGCCACTCGGGAACGGTCAAGTATTCGAGTTCAGGGCAGCGATTGGGTCGTTTCAACGCCTTCCAAAACTGTCCGACGGCGACCCAGAATTCCAGGTTTGTCATGCCTGCTGTGGGTTGCAACGTCATAAAATGAGTGGGCGGCAGTATGGCGATACTCCGCAGGACTGCTGATGACATTTTCCAGGCCCAAAGATCACGACACCCACGACAACATTTCGGCCGACCGCACCTTCTAAATATCACCGCGCCGTCTGGAGTGGTGGATTTGTGCGGCTTCGTGCATCCGATTGGAATCGTGGAGCCGGGGCAAGTTGATGTCTCTTTGTACTTGTTAGACCCGACCAACTCAGTTGAGCTGATCGGGGTGTTAATCTGTTGCACGGAATACCCCCCAGCGTTCAAGGGGTAGATGATCTGTTTTTAGCGACGAACGCAACGGCACGAACGTGGTTGCGGATTTGCCAAACTCGGTTCGATCCAGCGTGTCGAGACGGTCTCAACGATCGTCTCTGGTCGCCGATCGATTCGATGATCCCCGACCGCACCAAACCTGCTACGGCCGCCCCACGCCAGTTTCCCTTCTTTTCTTGGAATTTCTTCCGGCGCTCGTCTGGTGTATCTACTTCGTCCAGGGTCGCCGGACCCTTCTGAATGAGGTGCCGAACGAACCGAATCTGAAGATCGAGAGTCGCGGCGGGCTTGCGAGAAGCTGCGCGGTCACAACCCTCGTCGCGTAGGCGCTTGGCCTCATCATGATCCCGGTTGTCACCGGGAGTCGTATCTGGTAAGCTCATAAAGTCCTTTGCGTGAATGAGAATGCTGTGTCGATTTCGACGGGTCGGGGGTGCAACCCCGACCCGTTGGCTTTTCAGCAACCTTCAGACGCAAGTCGTCGAAGTTCCACATCTGCGATCAGTCGACGGCGACCGAGTCGAAGTGTTCGTATCTTGTTCTGGTCAGCCATCCGGATGAGATGGCGAACGCTCACATGCAGATACGCGGCAGCCTCATCGAACGGCCACGGCGCACCGGGCGGACGTGTGGGTGTGGGCTTCGGGGTGATGATGGTAGAAGCGGTCAAGGCATCCTCCGCGGTTCGTGATCTTGGCCAGCCGGATGCCAGCCAACGACTCAACTATACCGCGGTCGCCTCAAGATGACGTGTGTTTAGTCCAGCCAATTGGAGACAATGGCAACGGAATGGATACGGTTGCCATTCGTCACCATTCAGGGTCCGGAATTCTTGTTCAGTTTCTCAGCCTCGATTTTGCCCTTGCTGGACAGGTAAACGCCAGCTCCTCTGCCGTGTTCCGTCGCATCGAGTGATATCACTAATCCCAATTCTGATAACCTTACCGATGATCGTTTTAAATCAACGCGGTTACGTCTGAGTACCTTACCCACCATTCGCAGGGTTTTTTTGTCTTTCCTCGTGAATGCTCCGAGTTCATAGAGAGCTGAGAGAAACGCAATATCGTCCGGATGCGCTGGCGGGGTTTCTGCGGCTTGAGGGGCGGCCTCCAAAACCTGGAGATCCTCCTTCGGGGGGTTCATCTGGCCGATCGGCGCAGCGACAAGCGCCCCATCCCCGCTGGTTTGTTTCCCCTGGGGGTCGTTTTCGGCGGCTCTCTCGTTCGCCATTTTGCCGAGCTTATGGAGCAATTCCAAAACATGCGTAATCAATTTTTTCTGAATCATCAGAAAACCCGATTTCTGTTCATGATACATAAATTCTTGTGCCTGCATGGGCAAGGGAAGTAAGTGAGCATGGCGAGCAAGATCTTTCCAAAGCTGTTGAAGATTGATCAAGTCTGGATCGTCTCGCTCCGCTATCGCGGTCTTAATGAGAGTAGTTGCTTCAGCGGACCATTGGCCGAGTTGGTTAGCATTTGTCGGTTGAAAAGTTGGGTGAATCGGCGAGACCCACAAGAACGGTTTCGCTGCCATGTGGTGTACCAACTTGGTCGGATCGGCAGGTAAAGCCATGACAACCCTAGCCAACAGTGTACATGAAGTGACTCCAGTCCCGCAAGATCATGGTAAACACCTAGTGAGTTGAGTAAAATATTTTACGCACAACTCAGGGCTATCCCACTGGAACTTGCGGTGGTCAAAGGGGTTGTCAATGGCGACCTGTCAAGCGAGATTGCAGGGCCTTCGCACTGCCAACACTACTGGCGCAGCAGTCCAAAGAATCGGTAACGAAGTGGTGGAAGCGGCTGACGGCGGAACAGCGCAACGAGGTTAAGGCGTGGCAGAAAGCCCACCGCTGGGCACCGAACCAACCACGGCACAGTTACGCCAAGAAGGTCCGGAAGGATCACGGACTGGAAGCCGCACAAGTCGCCCTTGGCCACAGCAAGGCCGACGTGACGCAGATTTACGCGGAACGGAACGAGGAACTGGCCGCGAGTGTGGCCGGGAAGATCGGATGACCTGACGGATCGGAAGCCCCAACGCTGCGACCTCTCTCGGTTGGTCGAGCCGTGGGCTTTCCCCGGACTGCTCCGCGGAGCAGTCCAGGCGCTGATCAGCACGACCGGGCCGAAGTCGAATAAACTATTTGACCCGAAAATTCCGGAATTCTGGTTGTCTGTAGCAAGTCCCAACAGAACAAGACTTTAGATACTGCGGAACCAACTGTGAGCAGCAAACCACCCGATCCCGACCATGCTCGGGTGATCGAGGCATGGGCGACACTCCCAGAACCGCTTCGCCGGGCCGTCTTGGCGCTCATCGGTTCGACAGGAAACAGGAGGTGAACCCTCACCCTCCCGACCATGCCCGGAACCACCAGGCTGGCTTCACCCCCCACGCTGAGGGAGGGTGAAGTTGAAAGTACTCGGCCAATTCGGCCAGCTCATGGCCCGAACCCTTCATCCCGGATTACCCCAGATCATCCCCACACACTGCCGGGTCACACTCCGGCTATGGCAGGCTTGGATGATTTCCATAACTTATTCTATGGCAATTAGTTATGTCAGTTTTCCCCAAGTGGCCACAATCGGAGTTACGGAAAACCCCCTTGCATCGCCCCTGGCGCGGAGATAATGTATCACAGAGATCACTCTGGTAGCATGAACTTGTCCATTTCCCAAACTCATCCGATGCGGGCACAGAGGGTAAGGATTTTGTAAACGCTGCATCGATAGGCGATTCGACTTAGTCAGCATCCCGATACTGGTGGACACCTGCTACTCCGGAGGCATCTCGATTTTATGGAAGGTTCGGAGGGAGAACAGCCGCCCCCAGCTTTGCCGACTCAACCATTTTCCGTAATGATCGGGGGCCGGAGCGTAACGGTTACACTGACTCGTCATGCGAGCGACCGTATAGAGGAGCGAGGTATCAGCGTTGACGAGGTGAGTCATTGTCTGCGTGCCCCCGATGTGCGGAACCTACCGACAAACGAGCCCGACAAGTCCCATGTTCGCCGCCACCTGGAATCGAATCGATCTGTCGACGTAATCTACTGCTGGGAGAGTGATGATTGTATAATGGTTATCACGGCTTATTATGTTAGTGGCTCTAAGAGGTAATAGTTATGATGGGGAATGGCTTCGGTTTCAAAGTTGACGTGGATGTTGATGTCGCCACCGGGAAGGTGCGGGCGGTTTACTTCCGCGTTCGTTCAGGAAAGGTGAAAGAGACCAAAGAGATTGAGCCCGGGGTCGTCTTGGCGGATTATGGCCACGATGGGTTATTGATTGGGATCGAGCTACTGGATAGGTGCGAGGTGGCCGTGTTTGATCGTGTCACGGTAGACGAGCCCTCAAACGTTCAGCAGTTTTTCCGGAATGCTGCTCCGAGGGAATTGATCTGCAACTGATGCGCTGGCCGAGAGTTTCCGGTCGATAAGCGATGACTCTTCATCCACACCCCAGAAAGCTGGGGTGTCTGCTTTTCGTGATACCCCTCTCACAAAGGCCGGATGATCGTATCGTGGATCTTCACACTTACCAGCCCAGAACAGATTGCAATGCAGGTGATGATGACCAACCAGGCCGCGACATGAAAGACGAGCGGGATCTTCAGTGTGGGCTGGCCATACCTGCCTGCCGGTCGCCTGGGTTCCTCTGGCGGTTCGGCCCAGACAGAGGGCTCCGGTTGTGTCGCGGGTTGGGCCGCCCCGGGTACGCTGACCGGTTGACGACACGATGGGCAGCCAACAACGGTTCCCAACTGGGACTCCTGGGCCGTGAAGGGTCTTCGGCAGTGGGGGCAGGTCAATGTGAACGGCATTTTGGGTCGTCCTCGTCAGTGCTCACCTGCACCAGCACAGTATACCACGGTGACCGGCGGGCAATCCACGAGATTGCCGGATGTCAAGAGGTTTGCCCGCAAATAATTGATGGGAGGACGCAGGGCGTGTACACTCTGTTGAAGCCCGGTGCTCTCCGGTGCTGAATCGGACAAGACAACCCACGCCGTCCTTTGGAGGGTCGGCCATGCCCATTACGATCAACTGCCCACACTGTCATCGCCCACTCGCTGTTCAAAAAACCGCATCCGGTCAAGTGGTCGGTTGCCCTTATTGTCGCCGACCGTTGACTGTGCCGCTGACGGTCTTCCAAGTACCTCCCCCGTCTCCGGCTCAAATACCCCCACCCACGGACCATTTCGGTGGTGATCAAGACTCAGGCGACGAACCGCACCACCGGCCCAAGCGACGCCAGGATGCGCCAGCGGGTCCGTCGGTAGTCAAGATGACTATCGCTATCGTCTTGGGTCTGTCCATCACGGTCGGCGCGATATTCTTTGGGTGGTACGGATTCATCTACTATCCTGAGATGCACAACGACGAAGTTCAATACTCGATTTATGTGGACGAAGCTAAGGGCTATGCGAAAACATATGACGAGATTAACGATCAGATGAATATCAGGTTTTCAAAAGACAGACAGCATGAATTGCACATTCTCGAATTGAAGGATCTGCGGAATATCCGATTTCCAACCAGAAAAGAATCGGAGATGTTGCAGTCTTTTGATGCCGACATTTTAGAACTAAGAGAGTATGAACGTAAGATAAAAGAGATAAGTTCGAGTATATTTATCTCAGCAGATATTCGAAATGAAATTTCAAGAAAGTTTGAGTCAAAGTATGGTCGCCAACCTAGATATATTAAACCCGAACACCGTTGAATGCCAGTATACCGGGTGAACAGTGGCAGTTTTTGGCTGACCGACTCGGTAGATCACTCCGAACTAAGGATGCCCGCCGTCGCTGCTTGGATGGAGCGCCCCGTAGTCAGCCTGTTCCTCCTGAGCTAACGACCTCGATTTTGGCGAAGACGGCGCTGATTCCTCTGTGTGAGGCAAGCGAACCCATCCTATCGCAATGCGAAAACGCTGCAAGTGCAGCGTTTTTTCGTTTCCACTTCTCGCGAAGTCTGCTCCCGCGGAGAATCCCGGGATGATCCCAACATAGGCATCTCATGAATCACCACTCTCGACCTGCCCCGACGCCAAGGCACGAACATGCCAGTTATCGCTGATTCCAGTGGGGTCAAATATTTTCCTTGATCTTCCCTCGATCATTGGGACGATTGCCGGATCGTCGAACCCGCTGTGATCGGAGTCGGTGCAGTCGCGGTCGATAATCGAGCCCGAAGTCCTGAATTCAGGATGTTCATAAGACTATTCGACGTAAGTTGTTACGTAATAACGTCTTAACTCAATTAGACTACGAGTAAGGCACAGACGATCGTTTCAAATACGAATATATGAGTCTTGTATTATATCTCCAGCACACTTGGGAGACCATGAAGAACTGCTGCACAATTATTCTTGATGAGAATGGGTGCCTCCGATGCCCACCGCTGTGCTAGATGCATGCCTTGATCGGGAATGTCGCATAGTGGTGGGGGTTGTTCATACAAGGCGTTCATGATTGCGGCTTCAAGCCGTTCAAGAATGCGCGGCTCTGGCCCCATTACCGCGAGAAAGATCCGAAAGCCACGAAGTTGATTGCGGACAGCATCAATGATAATTGGCTTTCGTTCTTCAAATTCTTCTCGATGGCTACGGGCGTAATTCCATCCATGCCAGACCTCCTTTCGCACTCCCTGCTGCGCATTCACGATATCTAGGACATTGTAATCGCCGTTCATGAAGTGGGCCGTATGTTCCCGAAAGCGAGTGGGAGCCGGTCGGCGTGTCTGACCCGCCGCGTAGATCAAGTAGCCGCCTCGGTACTCAAACGTCTGTAGATACAATCCCGCTGCTTCAGGCATGGCTGGCAGGTTGTTCTCGCCCTCATATTTCGGCCAGCTATACGGTCCACCCCAGGTGACTTCAATCCGCGGCGCATCGTGGATCATCAAACACCGTTCTTTCACGAACGACTTCGTAAAATATTTCACGCCACTTCGGCCCGGTCGTGCTGATGAGCGCCCGGACTGCTCCGCGGCTTTGGGTTGCCTCTCCTGTTAAAGCCCCGGGGGTTCCCGGGCTACTTTCAAGTTTATCCGGCCCGAGGATGTGGTGGGAAATTTCGTCCAAAATCTTTGGGGCCGAAATCTCCCTCTCTGACCGTCATCCGACGAACCCCAGCTACACGATCCGGGGAACATTGACCACCCCGCCCAGCGCTGGGATAGACTCGGGTTGGTGGTATCACGCATCCCCCAGCGGTTCCCGTGGTGGGGTGTTGAGGATTCGGGCCAGCGCTGTCCGGTCCGCGGGAGAGAGTTGATTCACCAAGGCGAGTAACGCCGAAGCGATGGCCGAAGGGGGGGACGGTGGAGCATCTGCACCACCCATTTTGGGGTCGAAATTGGCAACTGCACCGGAATCTGCACCAACCCCGAACGCGGAAAGTTGTAAAGTGTTTACTGATAAGGGAGTTACGGCGGGGGATTCGAGTCCCACCTTGGCCATCTACCTAGAATTCCGAGGGGATTTGCGACTTTCTAGGCTGCGACTAATTCTTCAGATCTCTCCCCTGCAACATCTGTTCCCTCTCTATTCCCCCGCTTAACCGCAATACCGTTGCATGAGGAGCAAATATCAGCGTATGTGGCAGCTCAGCAATGGGTTGAGGCGTGCGGTCGATGGAGGAATACCCCCGTCATGGATAGCAGGGCCGCCACGGAGGGCGGCCCC
>PLDW01000470.1 GCA_003136315.1 Gemmataceae bacterium
TAAGTCCGAAACCCGAGTCTGAGGTTCGCGTTCACACCCGTGTCGCGTACCGCCATCGCCGCCCGGCGCACCCCTGATGAAGGATCACCCACCAGGTTGTGGTCATTTCTCGACTGATCAACTTGCACCTACCGGCTCGGACTGCCACTCGTGTTCGACCTCATCGCTGTTCTTGTTCAGGCGGACGTTCTCGTTCACGGATTCCACCCAGGTCATGGGGATATAGCGGTGCTCACCGTGGGCTGCCGGGGCGCTCTTCGTCAGCTTAATTGAGGAACCCTCAACACGGTCCACGGTCCCGATCCGCATGCCACAGGAGGCAATCACGGGCATGTGTTCGCGGATGTTGTTCATGATGATCTCCCGGGAAAAGTAGGCGAATTCCAGTAATCCCTGCAGGTTTCGTACCGCAGAGACTACCCACCCCGTTAACCCAAACATGCACACAACCGCCTGGTGCTATCGCCTGCGGCTTGTTTCCCATCAACGCCTTCTGGAATATTCTCCCCGCGAGCGGATCTTGAAGGACTTGGCGAAGTGAATTCAGCGAGCACCGACAGGGGAGTGATGCCGTCTTGAGGGACTTGCCCATGCCTGGCATGGGCGGATCGAAGTCGCGGGGGTTCTGCGAGGTCTCGGACGGACCTACCGATCATCCTCGTGAGCAGATACACCGTCCTGGAGGTGACCCTCCACTCCGCGGACCTCGGGATCACGGGGTTCGTCCAGAAGCGACTCACCACCCCCGACCTGCTTGCGACCGTTTGTCACTCCCTGAGACAATGATGCGAGGTTGCACGCACCCATTCTGGCTATCGGCGAGCCCCGCACATCCCGGCTTCGACGACGGTGCAGGTCACCACGGACGGGGTGGTGGATCGCGATTTGGATGTCAGCGTGATCGCCGACCGACTCAGTTTTTGGGTCGCGCACCCCGGATAACCAGGGCAACGGACGAACCGTCCGCGGTCTCTGCCCTGATGAACCCATAGAATAACCAGTCGCGACACCGTGAAAGCGTTGTTGCACATGAGCCATTTCGAGTCACCCAGAAGGACGGTCGCTATGGAACGAAGACCGCCGGTCGAGGATCTTCAGAACTATGCCCAGAGCATCGTCGACACGGTGCGCGACCCCCTGTTGATCATCGACGCCACGATGCGAGTCAGGTCCGCCAATCGCGCCTTCTACCAGACATTCCATGTCTCCCCAGGGGAGACCGAGGGCTGCCTGATCTCAGCGCTGGGCAACGGCCAGTGGGACGTGCCCGGCCTGCGGACCCTACTTGACGACATCGTCCCCAACAACTCCGTCTTCGACGATTTCGAGTACGAGCATACCTTTCCGGTGATTGGCCGCCGGGTGATGCTGCTCAACGGCCGCAGGCTCCAGGCGGGGCATCGTGACGGATTGCTGATTCTGGCGATGGAAGATGTGACTGCGCGAAAGCGGGCGGAAAAAGCGCTGCTCAAAGCCGGGGCGTTACAAAGCGCGATCTTCAACAGCGCCAACTTCTCAAGTATCGCCACCGATGAGAAGGGAGTCATTCAAATTTTCAACGTCGGTGCCGAGCGAATGTTGGGCTACGCCGCTGCCGAAGTCATGAACAAGATCACCCCGGCCGACATTTCCGACCCACAGGAAGTGATCACTCGCGCCAAAGCCTTGAGCGCCGAACTCGGGACCACCATCACCCCGGGGTTCGAGGCCTTGGTTTTCAAGGCTTCGCGTGGGATCGAAGATATCTACGAGTTGACCTACATCCGCAAGGACGGTAGCCGGTTCCCAGCCATCGTGTCTGTCACAGCGCTGCGAGACGCTCAGGGGGGAATCATCGGTTATCTGCTCATCGGTACCGACAATACGGCACGCAAGCAGGTGGAAGCCGAGCGAATGTTGTTAGATCAGCGTGTGCGTGACCAGCAATTCTACACACGATCACTCATTGAATCCAATATCGATGCGCTCATTACCACCGATCCACGAGGCATCATTACCGATGTCAACAAGCAGATGGAGGCGCTCACCGGATGCACACGTGACGAGTTGATCGGCGCGCCGTTCAAGGACTATTTCACTGACCCGGAGCGGGCCGAGGCCGGCATCAAGTTGGTGCTGGGCGAACGCAAACTCACCGACTACGAACTCACCGCACGTGCCCGGGACGGCAAGGAAACCGTGGTGTCCTACAATGCCACGACCTTCCACGACCGCGACCGGAAACTTCAGGGGGTGTTTGCCGCCGCCCGGGACGTGACCGAGCGCAAACGATACGAACGATCGTTGCAGCAGGCGAACCGCGCCAAGAGCGTCTTCCTGGCCAACATGTCTCACGAAATCCGCACCCCGATGAATGCGATCCTCGGGTTCTCCCAGTTGATGCTGCGCGACCAGGACCTCACCACCCGACAGTGCCAGTATCTGGGAACCATCAATCGCAGCGGCGAGCACCTCCTCGCTCTGATCAACGACATCCTGGAAATGTCCAAGATCGAGGCGGGCCGCACGACATTGAACCTCTCCACGTTCGACCTGCCCGTCCTGCTCAAAGACCTGGAAATGATGTTCCGCGTTCGCACGGATGAGAAGAAGTTGTGGTTCTCGGTCGAGGTCATCGGTGACGTCCCCCAGTACATCGTCACCGACATCAACAAACTGCGCCAGGTCTTCATTAACGTGATTGGCAACGCTGTCAAGTTCACCGAGCAGGGCGGCATTGGAGTCCGTGTGGGGGCGGACCGCGGCAGCGCGACAGGACCTGTTCTCATGGTGGAAATCGAGGACACTGGCCCGGGCATTTCGCACGACGAGCAGGAGAAATTGTTCCGGCATTTCGAACAAACCAAGACCGGGCAACAGGCGGGGACCGGGACGGGCTTGGGCCTGGCCATCAGCCAGGAGTTTGTTCGCCTGATGGGCGGGGCCATCACGGTCAACAGCCAGGTCGGCAAGGGCAGCGTCTTTGTGATTCACTTGCCATTGAAGGAGGGAGAGGCTCAAGCGGTTCAAGCGAAAGATACGCCCCGGCAGGTTCTGAAACTCCGAGCCGGTCAGCCGACGTGCCGGGTGCTGATCGCCGACGACATCGAGGATAATCGCCAGCTCCTGGCGGAACTTCTCGGACCCGTCGGTTTCGAGATCCGGCTGGCCACCAACGGGGCGGAAGCCGTCCGGGAATTCGAGGAATGGCGACCCCATCTGATCCTGATGGATTTCCGCATGCCGGTGATGGATGGGCATGAGGCGATCCGCCAAATCCGGGCCACAGCCGGCGGCGGCGACCCCAAGATCATCGCCGTAACGGCCAGTGCGATGGACGAGAACCGCCTGGACTTGATGGCGATCGGTGCTGACGACTTTATCAGTAAGCCGTTCCGGGAAGTTGAACTGTTCCAGAGAATTCATGATTGCGTAGGGGTGGAGTACGTTTACGCCGAGCATCCCATAACTGCTCAAGAGGAACCGACCGAACTCACACCTGAGTCCCTGGCGGGTTGGCCGCAAGACCTCATCCGCCCGATGCGTGAAGCCGTCATCACGGCGGATCTGGACCAGTTACTGGTAAAGATCCAGGAAGTGGAAGCCCACGACCCGCGCGTTGCTCAGGGGCTGCGCTGCCTGGCCGAGGGGTTCCAATACCAGAAACTACTGGATTTATTCGGCACGGAGGTTGTCCATTGATTCCTACAAAGCCGAACAATGACACCGTGCAACCGGCCAGCATTTTGATCGTGGACGACACCCCAGCGAATCTCCAGGTGCTGGCCGGCATGCTGAAGGATCGCGGGTATAAGGTCCGCCCCGTTCCCGGCGGTAGACTTGCTCTGCTGGCGGCACGACGCGACCCCCCGGACTTGATCCTGCTGGACATCAATATGCCGGAGATGAACGGCTACGAGGTGTGCGAACACCTGAAAGCCGACGACAAGCTCAAGGGGATTCCTGTCATTTTCATTAGCGCCCTCACAGAACAGTTGGATAAGGTGAAGGCCTTTGCCATCGGGGGGGTGGATTACCTCACCAAGCCATTTCAGATGGAAGAATTACATGCTCGCGTCGAGACCCACTTGAACCTCCGCCACCTTCAGGTCGAGCTTGAGGACACCAACACGCGACTGGCAAAGGCCAACGCCCGGATGTCCCACGATCTGAAGGCGGCGGCAAAAATCCAGAAGACTTTCCTACCTCGCCAGATCCCCCGCATCCCTGGCGTGGACTTCGCATGGATCTACCAGCCTTGCGACGAACTGGGCGGCGACGGTCTGAACATCATCCCTCTCGGAGGGGGGCAGGTTGGGCTTTACATTCTGGATGTCAGCGGCCACGGTGTGGCGTCGGCCCTCCTGTCAGTGACGCTGAGTCGTCTCCTCTCGCCGCCATCGGAGCCGTCCTCGATTCTGATTCAAAAGGAAGACGTTGGGGATGGGTTCGACATCACGCCGCCTGTCGAGGTCGCTGCCCGCCTGAATCGTCTCTTCCCATTTGACTCGATGACCGGGCAGTTCGCGACGATGGTGTACGGGATGCTCGACACCGCAACCGGTGAATTCCGCTACATCTCTGCCGGGCACCCCAGTCCAGTGCATCTGCCTAGCGGTACCAAGCCGGTGATTTTGGAGAGCCAGGGGTTTCCTATCGGCCTGGGCAATGAAGCCTACGAGGAGCGATCGGTGCGACTGAGGGCCGGAGACCGCCTCTACCTCTACTCTGATGGTGTCACCGAGGCGCAGAACCTCGCGGGCGAGCAGCTTGGCGATGCCCGACTTTTGGATGTGATCGGCCGAGGGCGGTCCAAACCTCTCCGTGAGGGTGTTGCGATGCTCCTCGGGGAGGTTACGCAGTGGCACGGCTCTGAGAGACCTCAAGACGATATCTCCATCCTGGCAATCGAGTTCTCGGTTGCAACGGGCTTGAGCAAGCCCGGAGTCGACTCCCTCGTCTATCCACTTCCTCCTCCGAAAACACAATGAGCCGATTCCTGGATTCCGGCAGAAGTGTTTGAATTGGCAAAGCAGGCAAGAAATGGGTGGTGCCCTACTTGCGCTG
>PLDW01000166.1 GCA_003136315.1 Gemmataceae bacterium
GTCGCGAAACTCACGGGTATATTGGCTCCTGCCCCCCGCCTTATGCCGCCCGTCGGACGGGCTCAGCAGAGGTATCCACCCTCGGCAGATAGTTGACATATCCCTCAACGGGGGACTGGTAGTAGGTGTTGAGGAGGGTATTCCGGACCCCAGCGCCTTCGGGCAACCGCTCCCGGCCGTGCCAGCTTCGTTTTGTCAGTGTGTTGTTCACCACGAAGGCATATCCGCTGTTCGGTCGGAACTCAAACTGCTTCACCTTCGCAAATCGTCTTCGCCAATCTCCGAATGGGAGGGCTAACGGGTGTCGTTTGTAAAGAGCTGTCCCGAGTCCAATCTGGGTGAGGTCCGCCGGAAGGTAGATGTGCATCGTCACCAACTTCCGGCGAGTGTCCGGATGTGGTGGAATCTCGAACCCCTCCGTCTCCCGGTAGAGTGTGGGACGAGAGTATCCGGGTAGGTCGGGAACCTGATCCGCCGCGATGCCGAACCGGTAGGCCAGGTCGGGGGCGAGTTTGGCGTACACCGCCCGTTTCAGTTCCGGATCGGCCAGGGCTGCTGCCACGCCCCGCCACAGCTCGCGGCTGGCTGGCGAGAGCCGGTCGAGTCCAGACAGACTTAGCGGGAACTGCGACCGAACGAATCCACCGACCTCTCCGCGATAATGCCGCTCGGCAGTGCCGTCGTAAGTGGCGGGGTCGGGGAGAGTGTCGAGGAGGGTGTGGTACACATCCACGGGCAACAGATCGGTGAAGAAGGCGTGGCCAAACGGCTGAGTTTCTGCCCGCGTGTCGTTGATCCGCCGGATCAGATATGGGAGAACGTATTCGTAAACCGACCGGGTTGCCCCGATGGGCTGTACCGTCGTGACGTGGCTGACCATCACAATACCCCTGCATCCTGGGCTGATGCCCGATCCCCTGTAGCACTGGTGATCGGCATTTGCTCAGGAACGGGGCCAGATTCTTCTCGGGAAATTGGAAAGTTGAGGTGTTTGTGCAGGTTGATCCGAATCCACCGCCGGGTGGCTCAGAAGTCATGGCCCGCTGAGATTTCTTGGCACGCTGAGCAAATTCTATTCGTGTCTCGATGGAGTTTGAAGGGGCTTCGGCTATTCCCTCGGCAGGCAAGTTTTCACAAACCTGAAGCGCCAGCGAAGGAGAGCTTTCCCTTCGCTGGCGCTTCAGGCTTGTGTCCCGGAAACTGATCCTTCGCTGGCGCTTCAGGCTTGTGTCCAGACCCCCATCTCGTATTCCGTTGCGGCTCTGCCGCGCTGTGTCATCTGCGGTCCATTGCCCTGGTTCTGATCAGGCAGATCCCTCTGTCCAGCCTGGTCAATTCTTTTCTAAATCAACTTTACTAAAGGCACTTTACAAACCCCTCGCGATGGGATAGATTATCCGCATCGCATGACACCAACCCGCGCGCAACCCATGTCCGCGATCACCACGATCCGGCCGGCCCTTGTCGGAAAGCTCAACGAGCGTCAGGTGCTGCGCATTCTCCAGAGTCATGGCCCGCTCTCACGGGCAGAAGTGGCACGTGAGAGCGGGCTGAGCCCCCCGACGATTTCCAAGGCCGTCGCGGCACTCTTGAAAGTCGGGCTGCTGGAAGAAGCCGATGCCCCCGAGACGGCCCGCGGTCGGCCCGCCCCCAAGCTCCGGCTGGCATCGACATCCTCGCAGGTGTTGGGCGTCGCGATCGATGGAGGACACTGCGAGATTGTGTCTGCTGGGCTTGACGGCGAGCCTCACGCTGACCTCGCGACGGTCCCAACCCCAGCGAACTACCCGGAACTCCTTGATGCCCTGGAGGCAAAAGCCCGGGCCATGATGACACGGTCGGGTGTGACCACGCTCGGGCTCGGTGTGAGTCTGCCGGGGTTGGTCGACTATCGGAAGGGGTGTGGGGTCCTGTCGCCGAACGTCCCCATGACCAATAGCCGGCGGCCAGCCGCCGACCTCGCCGAGCGCCTGGGTGTCGAGTGCATTCTTCTCCAGGAGTCGCACGCTCTGTGCCTTGCCGAGCGGCAATACGGACTGGCCAGGGGGCTGGATGATTTTGCCATGCTCGACATCGGGACCGGAGTCGGACTCGGTGCGATGAGCAGCGGCCGGTTGCTCACCGGTCACTCGGGGCTGGCCGGTGAGATTGGGCACCTCACCGCAGTGGCCGAGGGCGGGCGGCTCTGTGGGTGCGGGAATCGGGGTTGCCTGGAGACCGTCGCCAGCGACTCGGCCCTTGCCCAGCGGGCGTCGGAAAAACTTGGCCGAAGAGTGGATGTAGACGAGGTCATCGATCTGGCCACCACCGGCCGCGTCGACCTCCGGGCGGAGCTTCAGGAGGCGGTCCGATACCTCGCAGTCGGGGTGGCGGCCGTGATCAATCTGTTCAACCCCTCGACCCTGTTCATTCACTCGCGGCTCTTCGAAATCGAGGCGGGACTCTTCGATGTGGTTGTCCGGTCGGCGGGAGCGAGATCGCTCCCGCCATCGTTCGCCGATTGCCGGATCGTCCGGGCAAAAGGGAGCAAACGGCAAGGCGCGGTCGCCGGAATCATACAACACCTGACAAACGCGGTGGCGCTGGACGTGATTTAAAAACGTTGTTTAAGGTTTCAACTTGAAGACAGTGACTCGTGAAACCGACTCCTAAAGCCAGGAACGGTTTGAACTCTAAACTTTAAACTTTAAACTGATGTTGAAGGTTTCAAGTTGAGGGCATTGACTCGTGAAACCGACTCCTAAAGCCAGGAACGGTTTGAACTTTGAACTTTAAACTTTAAACTTTAAACTTTGAACTTTAAACTCTCACTGGGGTCTGGACTGGTCGGCTCGCGCCGGCCGCTTGCCGGAGGTCTCGTGATGCGGTCCTCTCTCGCTATCGTGGCTCTGCTCCTGGCCTCGGTCCCAGTGATTGGGGCCGACCCACCGAAACTCAGGGTGTTGTTCCTGGGCGATGCTGGTCACCACCAACCGGCGGCACGGTTCAAGCAACTTCAACCGGTGTTCGCTGGCCGGAACATCGACCTGACGTATACCGAGGCCCTCTCCGATCTGAACTCGAAGACACTGGCCGGGTACGACGGGCTGATGGTGTATGCGAACCAGACCAAAATCGCCCCGGAGCAGGAGAAGGCTCTGCTAGATTATGTGGCCGGGGGCAAGGGGTTCATCCCGGTCCACTGCGCGAGTTACTGCTTCCTGAATTCGCCAGCCTACATCGACCTCGTCGGTGCCCAGTTCCGATCGCATGGCACCGGTGTGTTCCGGACTCAGGTGATTGCTCCCGACCACCCGATCACCAGGGGATTCCAGAGCTTCAGTAGCTGGGACGAAACCTACGTTCACACCAAGCACAACGAGAAGGATCGGACCGTTCTGGAAGTTCGCACTGACGGCGACCTGAAGGAGCCGTGGACCTGGGTGCGGACGCAGGGGAAAGGCCGCGTCTTCTACACTGCGTGGGGACACGATCAACGAACCTGGAGCCACCCGGGCTTCACGAATCTGCTGGAGCGGGGCACCCGCTGGGCCTGCGGCCAAGATCCGGCACTCGCCGGTGCGTACTTCGACAGTCCGCAGATGACCACCCTTCGCAAGGATGTGGCCCCGTTCGAGTACGTCCCCGCGAAGGTTCCGTTTTATCCCCCGAGCAAGACGTGGGGCACGATCGCCGAACCGATCACGAAGATGCAGAAACCCCTCCCGGTCGAGGAGAGCATCAAGCACTTCGTCACACCGGTGGATTTTGAGGTCAAGGTCTTCGTCACTGAGGACAGACTCGGCGGGAAGCCGATCGCGATGGCCTGGGACGAGCAGGGCCGGTTATGGGTCTCGGTCACGATCGACTACCCCAACGAGATGCAACCGCCCGGCCAGGGCCGCGACAAGATCGTGATTTGCGAGGACACCGATGGCGACGGGGTGTGCGACAAGGTCACCACATTCGCCGATAAACTGAGCATCCCGACCAGCTTGCTCCCCTACGCGGGGGGTGTGATTGTCCACCAGGCACCGGTGACATTGTTCCTCAAGGACACCGATGGAGATGGGAAAGCCGACATCCGGCAAGAGCTGTTCCGAGGCTGGGCAACCAATGACACTCACGCGGGCCCGAGCAATCTGCACTATGGGTTCGACAACTGGATCTACGGATCGGTCGGATACGCCGGATTCAACGGTGTGGTCAACGGTGAGCGGGTCAATTTCCGCCAGGGGTTCTACCGGTTCAAGGTGGAGCCTGAAAACTCCACCCCGAATACTCCCCCTTCCTTGCCAGGGAAGGGGGCCGGGGGGTTAGGTTCCGAGTCTTCTCCCCCTTCCTTGCCAGGGAAGGGGGCCGGAGGGTTAGGTTCTTCCCTCAAGGTGACCAAACTCGAATTCCTGCGAAGCACCAACAACAATACCTGGGGGCTAGCGTTCGATGAATCGGGTCAACTCTTCGGCAGCACTGCGAACGGTTGCCCGATCGTCCACATGCCCATCCCGAATCGGTACTACGAGAAGGTGAAGGGACTGACTTCGTCGGTACTCCAGAACATCGCTCCGGATAATCACTTCGAGCCGATCACAGACAAGGTCCGGCAGGTGGACTGGCACGGCGGGTTTACCGCGGCCTCGAACTGTGCGGTCTACACCGCCCGGACCTACCCGCGCGAGTACTGGAACCGGGTTGCGTTGGTATCGGAGCCAACCGGCCACCTGACCACGGCGTTCACCCTTCAGCCGAACGGGACGAGTTACGCGGCCCGGTACGGCTGGAACCTCATCGCCAGCGACGACGAGTGGTCAGCCCCGATTGATGCCCAGGTCGGCCCGGACGGGCATGTGTGGGTGATCGACTGGTACAACTACATCGTCCAGCACAACCCGACACCCGCCGGATTCCGGACCGGTAAGGGAGGTGCCTACGAAACGGATCTGCGCGATAAGAAGCACGGCCGCATTTATCGTGTGGTCTACACCAAAGCCAAGCCCGAGCCGCGGGTGAACTTGAAGGATGCGACACCCGAGAAGCTGGTCGAAACACTCACGAACCACAACCTGACGTGGCGACTCCACGCTCAGCGGCTTCTGGCGGCGGGATCCAAGTCGGACGCCGTTTCGGGGTTGCTGAAGCTGCTCCAGGATAAGACTGTTGACGATGCCGGGTTGAATCCGGGAGCAATCCACGCCCTTCACGCTCTCCAGGCGATTGGCGCTCTGGACGGGTCGAACGACTCGGCCGCGAAGGCGGTGGTCGCTACCCTGTCGCACCCATCGGCGGCGGTTCGTAAAGCCGCTCTGGAGGTTCTCCCGCGACAGGACAAGTGGTTCGCCACTCTCCCAGCCGGACTGTTCACCGACCCAGACCCGCAAGTCCGGCTCGGGTGCCTGCTCGCTCTGGCGGAACTTCCATCTGGGCCAGTCGGGGGGAAACAAGTCAAGTGCTGCTACGTGGAACCTCTCTACGCAGAAGCCGGGTTGGCCGATGCACTGATCGCTGCGGCCTGTGCTCACGACCAATTCTTCCTGATGGAAGTCACCCAGATCGCGCCACCAGAGTCTCGGGGAGTCATTGAGGCCGTTGCTCGGTCCTACGCTGCCAAGGCCACCGTAGACTGGCTCTCCGAGCTGCTCATGAGACTTCCCAAGTCCCCGCCGAAAACCGCCAACGAGATCTTGATCGGACTCGCAAATGGCTGGCCGTCCGGAAAGACGGTGACTCTCTCCGGTGACTCAGATGCCGCTATTGGAGCGATCCTCCCCACGCTTCCGGTAGGCTCGCGCGGACGGGTCATGAAGCTCGCCTCGGCTTGGGGCGTGAAGGGGATCGACACCCAACTCGCGGGGATCACGAAAGGGTTATTCGTGTCCGTCGCCGACCCCAAGGCCACGGACGCCGAGCGTGTCGAGGCGGCCAAGCAGGTCATGGAGTTCCTCCCAGATGACGACCAGGCCGTCGCCACGCTGATTGCTGCCGTTTCC
Organism: Gemmataceae bacterium; assembly: GCA_003136315.1. Taxonomy (GTDB): domain Bacteria; phylum Planctomycetota; class Planctomycetia; order Gemmatales; family Gemmataceae; genus Urbifossiella. Next base: position 5,967 of record PLDW01000166.1, read on the forward strand.
CCGCAGACTCCTCCGGCTGTCGCCACCGGAATCTTCGAGGCCCTGGGCGCATCGAAGTCGAAGACGGTGGGAGCTGCGATCGTGGCGAAACTGAAAGACCTGTCTCCAACTGTTCGCCCCACAGCGCTGCGACTGGTCCTGGCCAGGTCGGACTCGGCTACTGCCTTCCTGGATGCGGTCGAGAAGGGCACGCTCCGGTTCGATATGCTCGCCCTCGATCAGAAGACCGCCCTCGCAGCCAACCCGGACAAAGCCCTGGCTGCGCGAGCGAGAAAACTCCTCACCCTTGGCGGCGGGCTCCCCGACCCGGACCGCCAGAAAGTCATCGAGGACCTCCTCCCGCTCACCAAGCAAACCGGTGATGTGGCGAATGGGAAGAAGGTGTTCACCGCGCAGTGCGCGAAGTGTCACAAGTACGCCGGTGAGGGCAACCAGATTGGCCCGGACCTGACCGGGATGGCCGTCCACCCGAAGGAAGAATTGCTCATCCACATTTTCGACCCGTCGCGGAGTGTGGAAGGGAATTACAAGGCGTATCGAGTGGTCACCACCGACGGCAGGATCATGATCGGGCTACTGGCGTCCGAGTCAAAGACCGCGGTGGAAGTCGTGGATGCCGAGGGCAAGCGCTATCCGCTCTCCCGGGACGATATCGAATCGCTCAAGGAGACGGAAAAGTCGCTGATGCCGGAGGGATTCGAGAAACAGGTCAAGCGCGAGGAAATCGCCGACCTCCTGGAGTTCCTCACGCAGAAGGGGAAATTCGTCCCACTCCCGCTCGACAAGGTCGCGACGGTTGTTTCCACCAAGGACATGTTCTTCGATGCGGGCGGCACGGCCGAGCGGCTGATCTTCCCGGACTGGAAGCCCAAGACGTTCAACGGGGTGCCGTTCATCCTCGTTGACCCCCAGGGCACCCAGGTGAAGAATGTGGTGATGCTCAACGGTCCGAATGGGAAACTCCCACCGATCATGCCCAAGGCGGTCAGCCTGCCGTTCAATGGGAAGGCCAAGGCGATCCATTTGCTCAGTGGGGTCGGCGGGTGGAGTGCGATGGGAGCGAGAAACGGACCCGTGTCGATGATTGTCCGCCTCACTTACGAGGACGGGAAAACCGAGGACCATCCGCTCCGCGACGGGGTCCATTTTGCGGACTACATCCGCCGCGTGGACGTGCCCGGGTCGCAGTTCGCATTCGCCCTGCGGGGCCAGCAGATCCGCTATCTGGCGGTGACCCCGAAACGGTCGGACGCGGTGGTCAAGACCCTCGATTTCGTCAAAGGAACCGACAGTACCGCACCGATTGTCATGGCCGTGACCGTGGAATCGCCGTAGCCAGCGACCCTGGCGTGTGACAGAATAAGGTGACTCCCGCCTCGTTGTTCTGCCCGTGGCACAGGTTGAGAGACCTGTGCGTCTTCTCCGACACAGGTCGATAGATCTGTGCCCCCAACCCCGCTCCCGCCTCCGGGTTCCCGTCATGCCGACCCGAACCGTTCGCTCTGTCTCTTTCGCTGCCCTCGTCGGGTCGCTCTTTGCGGCCGCAGCCATCCCGAGCACCGCCGCGGACGCGCCGAAAGACGCGCCCAAGGCGGACGCCACCCCGTCGTTCACGCCAGAGCAGGTGGCGTTCTACGACAAGGAGGTGAAACCGATCCTCGTCCAGCACTGCATGAAGTGCCACGGGGCCGAGCCGAAGGTCAAGGGTGGGCTCAACCTGGCCACCCGCAAGGCGGTCCTCGCTGGCGGCGACAGTGGAGCGGTCTTCGATCCGAAAGATCCGGCCGCGAGTCTCTTGCTGAAAGCGATCGAATACAAGGACGAATCCTATCGCATGCCCCCGAAGGGCAAGCTCGCGGACAAAGACATCGCTGTCCTCACCCGCTGGGTGAAGGGCGGGTTACCGTACCCGGCCGACACACTCGACGCCGCTGTCACTCAGGCCGCACCGAAACACAAGGGTGGGGTCGTCACCGAAGAGGCGAAGCGGTACTGGGCGTACCAGCCCATGAAACGATCGGACGTTCCCCAGGTGAAGGATTCGGGCTGGGTTCGGACGCCGATCGATGCGTTCGTCCTGGCGAAACTCGAATCGAAAGGGCTGAAGCCGGTCCGTCCGGCCGAGAAAGTGGCTCTCGTCCGGCGAGCGTATTACGATCTGTGGGGGCTCCCTCCCACTCCCGAGCAGGTGGACGAATTCGTGTCCGATGCGGCCCCGGACGCCTGGGAGAAGCTTGTTGACCGATTGCTCGCATCGCCGCACTATGGCGAAAAGTGGGGTCGCGCCTGGCTGGATGTGGTCCGCTACGCCGAGACAAACGGGTACGAACGGGATGGCCCCAAGCCATTTGCCTGGCGCTATCGCGATTACGTAATCCGGTCGTTCAACGCCGACAAACCCTACGACCGGTTCGTGAAGGAGCAACTCGCCGGGGACGAAGTTCCGGGGTATGACCCGGACACGATCATCGCCACCGGGTTCTACCGGCTCGGGCTCTGGGACGACGAACCTGCCGACCCACTGCTGGCGCTGTTCGATGGCTACGACGACCTCGTGACCGTGACCGGTCAGGGGTTTCTCGGAATGACGTTGAACTGTGCCCGGTGTCACGACCACAAGGTCGACCCAATCCCCCAGGCCGATTACTACCGGCTCCTGGCGTTCTTCCGCGATATCCGCCCCTTCAGTGATACCCGCGGAACCATGTCGACAACCAACACCACCGATATCACTCTTCCGGACCGTCGGAAAGAGTACGAGGCCGAGTTGAAGGAGCGGCAAGCGAAGATTGTCGAACTCACCAAGAAGATGACCGTTATTGAGGACGCATTCATCAAGACGATGCCAGCGGAGGATCAGCGAGCTGCGGAGGGTAACGATCGGCCGCAAGTCGTCGTCAAACTCCAGAAACTCCTGGGTGAGAAGGAGAAGACCGAGTATCTCGGGCTCAAGAAGGAGAGGACCGCGCTCGAAAAGAAACCTCGCCCACCGGGGCAAGAGTTCGCCCTTTCGGTCAACCACTGCGACCCCCGCCCACCGGCTGTCCATATCCTGGCCCGCGGGAACGCACATGCGAACGGGCCGGAGGTGAAACCGGGCTTCCCGGCGGTGCTGGGAATGCCCGATCCCACAATCACCCCAGGAACAAAGACAAGCGGTCGACGAACGGCGCTGGCCAACTGGATCACGTCGAAGGAGAACCCGCTCCCCGCGCGGGTTCTGGTGAACCGTGTGTGGCAGGGGCACTTTGGCCGGGGGATCGTGCCGACCCCGAACGACTTTGGCAAGCTCGGCGAGCAGCCCACCCACCCGGAATTGCTCGACTGGCTGGCGACCGAGTTCGTCGAAGGTGGCTGGACCCTCAAGAGGCTCCACAAGCTCATCATGACATCGAGCGTCTACCGGCTTTCGTCTGCCGGTGACGAGGCCGATCTGAAAGCCGATCCCTCGAATCAGTGGTTGTGGCGATTCAACATGCGTCGACTGAACGCCGAGGAAGTCCGCGACTCGATCCTCGCGGCCAGTGGCAGCCTCAACCCGAAGATGCACGGCCCAAGCGTCTACCCGAAGATCTCGAAAGAGGTTCTCGCTGGACAGTCGGTCCCGGGTCAGGGGTGGCCGGTCTCCCCACCCGAGGAAGCCAACCGGCGGAGCGTCTACGTGGGGGTGAAGCGGTCGCTCCAGGTGCCGATCCTGGCGACCCACGACCAGGCTGATACCGATAACAGTTGTCCGGTCCGTTACACCACGACGGTCCCGACGCAGGCACTGGGCCTGCTTAACGGCGAGTTCGCCAACGAGATGGCGACCGCATTCGCGGCTCGGCTGGTGAAGGAGGCTCCGGGTGACCTCCCGGCCCAGGTGACACGCGCGATCCGCCTCACCACCGGCCGCACCCCAACAGCTGCCGAGGTGACCAAAGACGTTGCGTTTATCACAGAACTGAAGGCGAAGTATCGACTCGACGACCAGACCGCCCTGACGCGATTCGCCCTGCTGCTGCTGAACACCAACGAGTTTGTCTACCTGGATTGAACCGGATGAGGTTCCAATACGACAAGAGCAGCAAGTGGCTGATCGAGACACACGCCGACGCTATCCTCCGGCTGGCCGGCGTTGGACCGGTGAAATCGTGGCGCGCCCTCCCAGGGGAATTGGTCCAGTCGCGGCAACTGCCAGACGGATTGGTCGAGGTGGTGTTCCCAAACCGTTCGGACCCAGTGCTTCATCTGATCGAGATCAGCACCTACCCGGACAATCGAGTGCCCAATCAGTTACTCGATGACATCGCCCTGACGTACCTCAACCGGCGGATCATTCCCGAGGTGGTCGCACTGGTTCTGAGCCCGAAAGGGCACCTGAGTGTGGACTCGACCCTCCAGCGACTGAGTCCCACCGGCGCGACCCGGTTGGAGGCTGCCTGGCATGTGATCAACCTATGGGAGGTCGATGCGAGTGGGTTTCTCCCCCTGACCGATCCTGGGCTTGCCCCGTGGATCCCATTAACGAAGATCGACGGCCCACCGGAGCAAGTGCTCCAACAGTGCCGGGATGTGATCGATCAGAAAACAACCGGGAGTGAGCACGAGAACTTGCTCGGTGTCACCCGTATCCTTGGCACCTTGCGGTATGATGAACGGTTGTTGGCCAGGTTGTTCACGAGGGACGGAAAAATGCTGGAAATCCCATTTCTCCAGAAAGCGTTCCGGGATCGCGAAGTCGCCACCCGGCAAAGCGTGATCCTCGAAGGGCTCGAATTTCGGTTCGGGGCAGTGCCCGCCGATATCTCTGCGGCCGTTCGACTGGTCGAGGACGACAGCCGTCTCAAAGCGTTGACCGACGTTGCGTATACCTCTGGTTCGCTTGACGACTTCCGCGCCCACCTGATCACCCCGCCCGCCAACTGAAGCCCTCACGATGACCCACGACTGACCCCAACCAGTGTTACGATGGGGAAGGAGAAGACCGGAGACTCATACAGGAGGAACGGCACCATGACGATCCCGGTGTGGGTGGAGCAGCAGAACGGGACATTTACTGCATCCGTCCTCGGAGCCTCGCAGTTGCGAGCCGAAGGGCCGACGAAAGATCAGGCGATCACCGCCCTTGTCGCCGTTCTGAGCAACAGCCAGGCGAGCGGCCAACTTGTTCTGGTTGAGGTGCCGGGGCGGGCCACGGTCGCCCGCGTGGTGGCTCCCCTAAACGCGCAGGAGGTGGCGGCGTGGCGTGAAATGTGTGCAGAGATTTACCGCGAGCGGGACCAGCAGAAACGACTCGACAACACCAACTCGTTCGGTCAGGAGGTACTTCATCAAGACGATCCCGCTGTGGGTGAAGCAGCGGGACGGGACGTTGACCGCTTCGGCCCTGGGGCGCCGCAGTTGCGGGAGGACGGCAGGACGAAAGATGAAGCACTGACCTCACTCCATGCCGATCTCGTCCGTCTGTTAATGGCCGGGAAAGCAGCTGGGGAACTGGTGTTAGTCGACAGCGAGCCGAAGGGGTTGATGGCGGCGGCCGGGGCGTTCAAGGACGACCCGACACTCGATGACATTGTTCGGGAGGCGTACCGCTATCGGGATGAGCTGAAAGCTCAAGAGTTCCCGGAATGATGGCCTTCGATACCGACGTCTTGACAGACGTGTTTCACGGCACTCCCGCGGTGATTGCACGGGTTGCACTGCTGGCCGCTGCCGATCTGTTTATCCCTGTAACCGTGGTTGACGAAGTACTCCGAGGGCGTCTCGCTGTGGTCCGGCAGGCTGAAGCCGGGAAAGGGCGGATCGACTTGCCGCAGGCGTATGAGTTGCTCCAGAGGACCGTCCCGTTCCTGTGCGGGTTCCAGATCCTCACCTACACCCTCGCGGCCGACGCTCTGTTCCGGCAGTGGCGGGCCGCGAAGATCCGGGTTGGATCGCAGGATCTTCGGATCGCTGCCGTCTGCATCGACCACGGGGTCACTCTTGTGACCCGGAACGCTCGCGATTACGTCCAGGTGCCTGGGCTGAACTTTGACGTCTGGAATTGATGAACCACCCTCCACGAGGAGTTATCTGATGTCCGACACCCATCCCGCTCGCCAGTTCTGCGGTCGAACTCGTCGGGAGTTCCTCTGGGAAGCTGGGGGCGGGTTCACCGGCCTCGCACTCACTGGAATGCTCACCCGAGACGGGTTCTTCAATACGGCCTCGGCCGCCGACGCGGGCACCGGGAAGAGGGTGACGACGTTCGTCAACCCGATGGCTCCAAAGCCACCGATGTTCCCGGCCAAGGCCAAGTCGGTCATCTTCATCTTTTGCTACGGTGGCCCCAGCCAGGTCGACACATTCGAGCACAAGCCAGAGCTTTACAAGCTCGATGGAAAGACGATCCCGGTGAAAACGTTCGGTCGGGGTGGGCACAAAAGCGTCGGTCGGGTGGTCGGGCCGAAGTGGCAGTTCAAACCGTACGGGAAATGCGGGAAACTCGTTTCGGATCTGTTCCCCCACGTCGGCACCTGTGTGGACGACATCGCGTTCCTTCACAGCATGTACGCTGAGAGCCCGATCCACGGGTCGGCCCTGCTGATGATGAACAGCGGGCGCTTGCTCAGCGGCCACCCGTCGCTAGGCGGTTGGGTGACCTACGGACTCGGGAGCCAAAACGAGAACTTGCCCGGCTTTGTGGTCATGCTTGACAAGACCGGCGGCCCGATCAGCGGCCCGAAGAACTGGTCGAGCGGTTACATGCCGGCCGCTTACCAGGGCGTCATTTTGCGAGCCGACAAGACGCCCATCCACGACCTTGCCCTCCCCCCCGGGATGACCCGTGAACAGCAGCGGGATCTGCTCGACCACCTGAAGGAGAAGAATGAGGACCACCGGACCGCCCGCGCGGACAACTCGGAATTGACTGCCCGGATCGCCAGCTATGAGCTGGCATTCAAAATGCAACAGCACGCTCCGGAGGCGGTCGATTTCACGAAAGAGACAGCCGAGACAAAATCGCTGTACGGAATCGACGACCCCAAGACCGAGGATTTCGGCCGCAAGTGCCTGCTGGCGCGGCGACTGGTCGAGCGCGGGGTGCGATTCATCCAGGTCTACTCCGGCGGGGCCCACAATGATGACAACTGGGATGCCCACTCGGACATGGTGAAAAACCACGGTAAGCACGCTGGGGAGACCGACAAGCCGGTGGCAGGGCTACTCAAGGATCTGAAGCGGAAGGGGCTCCTGGACGAGACAATCGTGATCTGGGGTGGGGAGTTCGGTCGCCAGCCGACGGCCGAATACGCCCAGGGGAGCGGCCGCGACCACAATGCCTACGGGTTCACAATGTGGCTGGCAGGGGGCGGGATCAAGGGCGGGGTGAGTGTCGGCAAGACCGACGAACTCGGAAACGACGCGGTGGAAGACCGGTTCCACGTCAAGAACCTGCACGCCACCATCCTTCACCAGATGGGCCTGGACCCGAACAAGCTGAGCTATTTCTACGGAGGACTCGACCAGAAACTCGTCGGGGTCGAAGGAGCGGAGCCGATCAAGCAGGTCATCTGATACCCGTGCCGGATCCGAGTGACCCTGTGGGCTCGCTCGGAGGCTCCACCACGGAAGTAATCGTCGGTTGGTTCTGAGGACTGGTTGGTGGCTGGTCAAGCGGAGCCGGGCCGCCACGGAGGGCGTCCCGGCTCACGGATTCGTAGGGGCCGCCCTCCGGGGCGGCCCGG